>DAIUET010000171.1:5700-7050 GCA_036845045.1 Gemmatimonadaceae bacterium
CCCGCCCATGCGACCGCCAACGCCGCCGTCTGCGGATCGATCGCCATGCGCCACATGAAGGTCTCGCTCAGCAACCGGGCGCCCGCGATGCCCGCCGACACACCGATGATCCCCCCGACGACACTGATGACGACGGCTTCGGTCAGGAACTGCAGCAGAATACTGCGGCGTGTCGCGCCGACCGCCTTCCGGACCCCGATTTCGTGAATGCGTTCGGTCACCGAGACGAGCATGATGTTCATGATCCCGATGCCACCCACGAGCAGGCTCACGCCGGCGATCCCGGCGAGGAGGAGCGTGAAGGTGCTGGTCGATTCGTTCAGCGTCTCGAGGAAGTCGACCTGAGTCCGGATCTGAAAGTCGTCGTCCTCTCCGGGGCGGATCCCGTGCGACCGCCGGATGATCTGCTGGAGCTCGGCCATGGCGAACGGGATCGATGCTTCATTGCGGGCGAGGACGAAGATGTCGTTCAGCCGTTCCCGTCCGAAGAGACGGTATCGCGCGGTCCGGATCGGAATGAGGATCTGCTCGTTCGCGTCGCGCACACCGGCCATTCCCTTCAGCGCCATGACGCCAACGACCGTGAACTGCATGCCCTGAATCCGCACGCGCTGTCCGATGATTGCCCCGGGATTGTCGAGGCCGAGTTCCTCGAGCACGGTCCAGCCGATCACGGCCACCCGTTTCATGAGGCGGTTCTCGGCGCTGGTGAACATCCGCCCCGCCGCCATGTCGTACTTGCGGACTTCCAGGTAGTTAGGCGACGTGCCGGTGACCTGGACGCGGACGTTCGTGTGACTGAACTGGACCGGCAGGTCGCGGTCCTGCTGCGGCTGCACCGCCACGACATACCGGGCCCGTTCGCGGATGGCCGCGACATCATCGAGGGTGAGCGGTGCGATGTCGGCCGTGCCGACGCCGCCCCACCGGACCCGGTTGGCCCCGACACGGAGCAGCGTAGTGCCCAGCGCCTCGATCCGGTCGGTGACCTGCTGTTGCGCGCCGCGGCCAAGCGCGACCATGGTGATGACCGACCCGATGCCGATGATGACCCCCAGCATCGTGAGCAGGGTCCGCATCTTGTTGGCGGTGAGCGCGCGAAGGGCCTCGCGCAACGTTTCCGCAGGAAGCATGCTGGCGGGCTCCGTGCCGTGAGAGGTAAGGCGGCCCTCGCGCAACGTTAGGCAGGCAGGGCTGGGACGGAACTGGGGCTTTGTTGAGCTACGGGCGACGCGCGCGAAACGCTGGGGCCGATAGTCGGGATAATCACCGCTCTGAGCCGCGGGCGACCGCCCCCGGTGGTCTGCGAACAGAGGGTCCGCACCGGCCCAGACGCACCTCGTCGACGTG
>DAIUET010000172.1:0-7047 GCA_036845045.1 Gemmatimonadaceae bacterium
CCGCCAGGACGGCCAGGGATTCAACGCTGACGCCGTCCAGCACCTCTTTGTCGTCCCGGCCGATGGCGGTACGCCACGCCAGATCACCTCGGGCGAGTGGAGCGCGGGCGCTGCCGACTGGACGCCGGACGGCCGGTGGCTTGTGTACGGCGCGGGACCGCGTGTCCCCGACGCTGACTACGAGTGGCGCGAGTCGGACGTCTACGCCGTCGAAGTGGCGACCGGCACGATCAAGCGCCTGACGACGCGGTCCGGACCGGACGGCAATCCGGCCATATCACCTGACGGCCGCCTCATCGCCTATACCGGCTACGACAAGACCGACGACACCTGGACGGACTCGAAACTGTACCTCATGAGCGCCGACGGGTCGGGCTCGCGCCTGCTCCTGAACATGGATCGTTCTCCCCAGAACCTGACGTGGGCCGCCGACAACAGCGGGATCTATTTCACCGCGCAGAGCGAAGGGACACAGAACCTCCACTTCGTGTCGGTGCGCGGGGAGCCGAGAAAGGTCACCGACGGCAAGCACATGCTGGCGGTGTCCGACATTCATGCCAACGGAACCGCCGTCGGAACGCTGACCTCGCCGCTGGATCCCGCCGACATTGTCACGTTCGACGTCAGGCGTCCCACCGAGATCCGCGCCCTCACCGATGTCAATGGAGACGTCCTGCATGGCAAGAAACTCGGCGCCGTCGAGGAGATCTGGTACACGTCGGTCGACGACTTCCGTATCCAGGGATGGATCGTGAAGCCCCCGGACTTCGACCCGGCGAAAAAGTACCCGCTGATGCTGTCGATTCACGGCGGCCCGCACAGCATGTACAACGTCGGCTTCAATTTCGCCTACCAGGAGCATGCGGCGAATGGCTACGTCGTGCTCTACACCAATCCGCGCGGAAGTACCGGATACGGCAGCGCGTTCGGGAATGCCATCAAGAACGCGTACCCCGGCAAGGACTACGATGACCTGATGAAGGGCGTCGACGAAGTGATCGCGAAGGGGTACGTCGACGAAGAAAACATGTTCGTCTACGGCTGCAGCGGTGGCGGCGTGCTCACCGCATGGATCGTCGGACACACCAATCGATTTGCCGCGGCCTCGTCGAACTGCCCGGTGATCAACTGGATCAGCTTCGTCGGCACCACCGATGGCGCCGGCTGGTACCGGAACTTCGAGAAGTTTCCGTGGCAGGACCCGAGTGAGCACCTGCGCCGGTCACCGCTCATGTACGCCGGCAACGTCAAGACCCCCACGATGCTGATGACGGGCGTGAACGATCTTCGCACGCCAATCAGCCAGACGGAGGAATTCTACGAGGCGCTCAAGGTGCAGAAGGTCCCGACGGCGATGATCCGCTTCAACGACGAATGGCACGGGACCACGTCCAAGCCCTCGAACTTCCTGCGCACCCAGGTCTACCTGCGCGAGTGGTTCGCCAAACACTCGCGAGGCGCGAGAATCAAAGCGGTCAGCCCCTGAATAGGGTCGAGGGTCGCGGGTCGAGGCTCGAGGACAGTGTGGGATTCGAGTCGCCAGTGACTCCGACTTCAACCGTCTCTCGACCCTCGCCCCCCAACCCCTCGTGAATCACACCGCTCTGACGAAGTGCCCGCGGGTGAAGGCCTGGCCGACCAGGACTCGGGGTCCGTGAACGACGGCTTTCCCGTCGAGAAGCGCATGATACGCGGCTACCAACTCACCAACCGGATCGCCGGGCACGTTGAAGACGAGGCGGTAGGAGCGGATGCCCATGTCGAGAAGCCGGGGTATGAACTCCGAGCCCTCGATCGGGCGGCTGTGCAGTAACCGGTTGCGACAATCAGAGTCCGTCGCGAGCGGGAAGGAATACCCGGCCGGATCGGACAGGGAAACGACCGGATGCTTCTTCACGCACAGGTCCCGGCACGTCGTCGGCTGCCGATCGAATGCCGCCGACAGCACACAGTGCTCGATCGTCATCCCTTCGGGACGGCCGTAGATCAGCACCTCGAATCCGGCGCCTGACCAGGGTGCCACGAGCTGCCTCAGCTCATCCACCGTCAACTCGACCGACGCGGTTATTCCGCGGACGCGCCGACTGAACAGTTCCGCGGCGGTGTGCGCGTTGAAGCAGTTGACGGCGTAGTCCGCGACCACGTCCCGGCCCGACGATGCCAGTTCACAGGCGAGTCCGATATGGCCGGACAGAAGGGGAAGACCCAGCGCCAGCCACTTGTCGAGTGCCGGCCGGTCTTCGGGCCGGACGATGGTCGGCGTACGGAGTCGAAACGACGCGCCGCGCTGCTGCAGGTCGTCGGCCAGGGCCCGAACCCGGCTGACCGGCGGCAACGGGTGCCGCAGGAACGGGTCGAACACGATTTCGTCGGCACCGCCGTCCGCCGCGACGCGTGCATCCTCCATCCGGTACACCTCGGCCACCAGGCGCGGCCTGGCGGGAACATGCTCCGTCGCGGACGAAACAGACGGCGACGCGACCGCGGATTCGATGCGCTGCGTCCGCTCCCGCAGCCGCTCCGCTTCTGCCCAGTCGCGCTGGACCAGCAGCTCGTCGACGCCCTGCTGGCGGAGCCGGTTCAACTCGCTCACGGGAACGAACAGCCCCAGCGACAACGCTTCGCGATCGACGGCGCCTAACGTGAACGGCGTCGTGCCCAGCCGGCCGAGCTGCTCCCTGATGCGCGTGTCGTCGAGACGCTGCGAGAGCGCCGGGGTGAGGGGCGTGGTGCCGGACACGGTAACGTGTTGTCCGTCGGCCGAGAAGCTGGCCGAGAGGGGCTGCCCGGGTGTTCCCCGCAGCGTCACGTCGAGACGCACGCGCCGGCCTGGCGCCACATTGACGGAAGCGAGTGTCGCGCGCGCCCGTTCCAGCAGCGCGGCCTGTGAGCTCCGCACAACGCGCCAGCCCACGGGAACGCGCGTGCGCGCCCGGATCGACTGCCTCGTGACCCCGTGTCGTGTCGCCACGGTGCGGACGTGGTCCACAGCGAAGCCGATACTCGACGCCGGTGAACCTGGCGGCGGCTCGAACCCGAGGCCGTCGCCTGCCAGGACAGCCTGGCTCACCTCGATCAGCAGTTCACCGCGCTCCCACCCGACTACCGTGCCAAGGTCCGTTCCACGGTTGTCCGGCTGCGATCGCGTCACGTACTCGCGACCTCCGCGGCCGGTGTACATGCCCGTCGTGAAGCCACGGCTGTAGATCTGCACCAGCGGCTGCACCTCCTCCACCATCGCCGGAGCGGTGGAACCCGACGCGACGCGGTCGAGGAAGCCGCGATACGCGTCGACGGCCACCGCCACGTACTCCGGCGACTTCTTCCGTCCCTCGATCTTCACGCATACGATGCCGATGTCGGCCAGGTCAGGAAGGACATCGTGTGCCGCAAGGTCCCTGGCCGAGATGAGGAAGCCGCGATCGAGGGTGTCGCCTGAGGCATCGTCGGTGAGCAGGTAATCCTTGCGACATGCCTGAGCACACGAGCCCCGGTTCGCCGACCGCTCGGAGATCAGGCCCGACATGAGGCACTGCCCCGAGTACGAAATGCATAACGCGCCATGGACGAACGACTCGAGACCCAGACCGGGCACCTCGGCGCTGACCGTGCGGAGGTCGTCGACGGTGTTCTCCCTGGCCATGACGACCCGGTGGATTCCCATTTCACGGGCCAGGCGGGCGCCGCTGCTGTCGTGCACGGTCATCTGTGTCGACCCGTGGATCTCGAAACCGGGATAGACGCGTTGGACCAGCCGGATGAACCCGAGGTCCTGCGCGATGACCGCGCTCACTCCGCGATCGATGGCATCTCCGAGGAGGACGAGCGCGTCGACCAGCTCTGAGGGCTTGAGGAGGACGTTGAGGGTCAGGTAGACCCGCACCCCTCTTGCCCCCGCCATGGCACACGCCCGGTCGAGCTCCTCAAAGGTGAGTTGTGCGCCTTCGTCCCGGGCATTGAACCGCTCGACACCCAGGTAGACGGCATTCGCCCCATTGGCAATGGCGGCGCGAACGGCGTCGAGGGACCCGGCTGGGGCGAGGAGCTCGGGAACCTTCACGACAGGCTGCGTCCTGATTGCTGCATGCTGTTCCTGCTGCTGCGTGCGGGGGCTGGGGGTGGAGCCGGGGCTGGGAAAGTTAATTCCCCTTGCCTGCTCCGTCTTCGGTGCCCCGGCGCGCAAACCGCAGCAGCCACGCCAGGACGACGAAGGCGAGGCCGACCCAACGCAGATCGCTGCGCTCGAGGCGCACGCCGGCGCCGAAGATGACCAGGCCGATCAGTGCCAGCGCGACCTTGGCGCGTGTGAGGGCACTCACCGGGCCGGCATGGGCTGTGCCGGCAACACGAAGGCCCCAAGGTGGGGTCCGTCGTTATGCAGGGCGGTCCGGAGCGCCATCGCCAGCACCTCGCGGGTCTCCTCCGGATGGACGATCGCGTCGACAAAGCCCCGGGCTGCCGCATAACGCGCATCGAGCTGGTGCTCGTAGTCCTCGCGCATGGCGTCGATCGCCTCCTGGACCTCGGGGGACGGCTCCTTCTTTTCCCGGGCGGCCTTGTCGAGCGCCGGGCCATGGACCGCCTGCACCGCGGATTCCCCCTCCATCACGCCCATCCGTCCCGAGGGCCAGCTGAAGATGAAGTCCGGGTCGAATCCCTGACCGGCCATGGCATAGTAGCCCGCGCCCGACGCGTGGTTCACCGTCAGGACGATCTTCGGCACGCGGGCACACGCCATCGCTTCCACCCAGCGCGCGCCGGAGCGGATGATTCCTTCCTGTTCGGCCTCGGGACCGACCATGAAGCCCGAGACGTCCTGGACGAACAGCAGCGGAATTCCTTCCCGATCGCACCGGTCGATGAAGTACGCGACCTTCTCCGCGCTCTCCGCGTACACAATGCCGCCAAAGCGCGGTTTCTCTCCCGGACGCCCCTTCACCAGGCCGCGCTGGTTGGCGATGACGCCCACGGGAACGCCGTCGATGGTTGCGTCGCCGCAGATCATCTCGCGGGCCAGGTTCTCCTGGAACTCGTCGAGCTTCCCGTCATCGACGATGGCCTTCAGGACCGGGTGCATGTCGTACGACATGCGGTGGTCACTGGGGAGCAGGTCGTAGAGATCGTGACTCGTGACGCTTGTGTCGTGACTCGTGACTCGTGACTCGTGACTCGGCGGTGTGTGCCTCTGGCCTCTGGCCTCTGGCCTCTGGCCCAGGCGTGCAACCAGTTCCCTCAACTTCGCCAGGCACGCTTCATCATTGTCCACGGCATAATGCGCCACGGCCGAGACTTCGGTGTGCATGGTCGCTCCACCTAACGACTCCGCGTCCACCGCCTGCCCCGTTGCGCCCTTGACCAGGTTCGGGCCGCCCAGTCCCATGAAGCTGGTTCCCTTGACCATTACGATCACATCCGACAGCGCCGGGAGATACGCGCCCCCGGCGACACACTGCCCCATGACCGCCGCCAGCTGGGGAACCCGCAGGTAACGGCGCATGATCGAGTTGTAGTAGAAGATCCGCGCCGCTCCGTACTGGCCGGGGAAGACTCCCCCCTGGTACGGCAGGTTCACGCCCGCCGAGTCGACCAGGTAGATGATGGGCACGCGACAGCGCATCGCGATCTCCTGCGCCCGCAGGATCTTCCGGATGGTCTCCGGCCACCACGATCCTGCCTTGACCGTAGCGTCGTTCGCGACGATGACCACTTCGCGTCCGTGCACGGTGCCCACACCGGTCACCACCCCGGCGGACGGGGCCTCGCCATCGTACTGGTCCCACGCAACCAGGAGGCCGATCTCCAGAAACCGCGTCCCTTCGTCGCAGAGTCGGGCAACCCGCTCGCGAGCCGTCAGCTTGCCTTGGCGGTGCTGCTTCGCGGCACGCTCGGGACCTCCCCCAGCCCTGACGCGCTCCTCCAGTTCGCGGACCTGCGCGCTGAGCTCCCTCAGCCTCGACGTCACGCTCGCTGCTGCTGCCGGCTTTCGAACCACTGGCGGATATACTCGATCAGCGCCGACGTCGGCGTGCCAGGACCAAAAAGCTCACCGATGCCCTGCTCCCGGAGGACATCCATGTCCTCCCGCGGAATGATGCCGCCACCAGTGATGAGCACGTCATCACGCCCCGCCTCGAGCAGCAGCGCCCGCACCCGTGGAAAGAGTGTCATGTGGGCGCCGCTGAGGATGGACAGGCCGATGACATCCACATCCTCCTGCACCGCGGCGGTGGCGATCATCTCCGGCGTCTGGTGAAGCCCCGTGTAGATGACCTCCATGCCCGCGTCACGCAGGGCAGCGGCTACGACCTTCGCTCCCCGGTCATGCCCATCGAGACCGGGTTTGGCGATGAGAACGCGGATGGGACGGGACATGAACTCGGGAAGCCGTTTAGCGGCGTGGCACGGGAAGTCTACCCCGGTTGCCGACGGCGGGGCAACGGCGATCAGCCCTTGAGTAACGGGCCTCACGGCGCCAATGGCCAGGGGCCGGCGCCCTGGTGCGGTGTTAGGCGGTCGGCCCGTCGAATTGCGACGCGGGATCTCCCATCTTTCTATTCCCTATTCCCCATTCCCTCTTCCCCGATCCCATGCCGGACGATCTCGAGCGTCAGGCCATCTCGGCATATCTCAGCGGCGCGGAAGAAACGAGTGAGGAATTCTGGTCCCGCGCCCACAGCGAGAGCCTGCGCCGCAAGGACCTGCCACGAGCTGCGCGCTGCATCTTCTGGATCGTCCTCGATCTTTTCAATCGCGGTGAATGGGCGCGCGGGAACGGCTGGCTGGCACGTGGCTTCCACATCCTCGAAGGCAGAGAGGATTCCGCCGCGCTGGGACTGCTCTCGGCGCTCGCGTCGCGACAGTTCCTCAAGCAGGGCGATGTCGGCGCAGCCGCACAGGCAGCCGATCGTGCCGTCGCGCTCAGCGCACAGTTCGACGATCCGGAGCTGGCGGTCTTCAGCCGTCTCGTGCTCGCGGTGGTGCACGCACGTCGGGGTCAGTCCCGGGAAGCCGCGGCGCTGTTCGATGAGATCATGGTCGGGGTGACGA
>DAIUET010000173.1:0-7043 GCA_036845045.1 Gemmatimonadaceae bacterium
TCAACTGCAAACTGGTGTACTACGGCCCGGGGCTCGGTGGGAAGACCACCAACCTCGAACACGTGTACAAGAAGGTGGCGCCGAGTACGCGGGGGAAACTCATCTCGCTCGCGACCGAGACCGAGCGGACGCTTTTCTTCGATTTCCTGCCCGTGGATCTCGGAACCATCCGAGGCTTCAAGACGAGGTTCCACCTCTACACGGTGCCGGGACAGGTGTACTACAACGCCAGCCGCAAACTCATCCTGAAGGGCGTGGATGGCGTGGTGTTTGTCGCGGATTCACAGATCGACCGCATGGAAGCCAACCAGGAGTCGATGCAGAACCTGTACGACAACATGGCCGAGTACGGCTACGATCTGACGAAGATGCCGTTCGTCATACAGTACAACAAAAGGGACCTGCCCACGGCGGCTCCGGTGAGCGAGTTGCAACAGGCGTTGAACCCGGGTTGGGAAGTGACTGAAGCCGATAAAATGCGGTTGGCGCCCGATCCCTATCACGCCGGTGAGTACCTCACGTCACAAATCCCGACCGGGGAGTGGATTGAACGGGCGACACATTTCGAGGCGGTGGCGGTGACGGGGGAGGGTGTATTCGATACTTTGATGGCGATATCCAAGCTGGTCCTGAAGACGCTGAGTTGAGGTCGATGTGATGAACCTCCCGAACGCGATCACGATGGGGCGAATCGCGGCCACGCCCCTGATCGCGACGCTCGTGATAAACTCTGCCTGGCTCCCGCGGCTCTCCGCGTGGGTCCTCTTCATCGTGGCCGCGACGACCGACTATGTCGATGGCAAGGTGGCCAGGGACCGGAACCTCGTCACCAACCTCGGGAAGCTCCTCGATCCGCTCGCCGACAAGCTTCTGCTGTTTGCGACGCTGCTGCCGATGTACTGGCTGATGCGGGACTCGCTCTTCGCGTCGTTGCCACCCGCGGATGCGTGGGCCGCCGGGGAGACGGTCGGGGCTATTGTCGCTTCGCCCGGTGATCGGCGGCTGCTGTACCCGTTCGTGACGCCGCTTGGCCTTGTCGGCCTGCCCCTCTGGATCCTGCTGGTCGTTGTGCTCCGCGAGGTCCTGATGACGCTCTTCCGCCAATTGGCGGCAAAACGCGGCATCATCATCGCGGCGCTCGGCCCCGGGAAATGGAAGACCACCTTCCAGATGATCTGGGTTGGCGCGGCGTTCTTCTGGTTCATGGCCTCCACCGCCGCGATGGAGCACGGTTGGCGTGGGACAGCCTGGCATGCGTTCGCGCTCTTCAACGGCATCGTGGGCACCGTGTCGATGGTCCTCGCCATCGGCCTGACAGTGTACTCGATGGGCCTCTATGTCCGCACGTACGGCCCGCTGATCCGCCAGCCGGCGCTGACGACGAATCCGGGGCGACCCGGGGGCTGACCGCCGCTCCCCGGCGGACGCCCGCATGCACGTCGAGATCGTCACCATAGGCGACGAGCTCCTGCTCGGCGAGACCATCGACAGCAACGCGGCCTGGCTCGCGCGGGAGCTCGGGGCGGTCGGCATCTCTGTCGTTAGGCGGACGACCGTGGGTGACAGCGCCGCCGACATCACCGCCGCCGTCCGCGACGCGCTCGATCGGACCGGCGGCGTCATCACCACGGGCGGACTGGGCCCGACGGCCGACGACCGTACCCGGCCCGCGATTGCCGCAGTTTTCGGCCGCGAACTGCGTCACGATGCGGCGATCTGGGAGGGCCTGCGCGCGATCTGGCGCGAACGCGGTCGATCCGGCGAGCCGCCGGCGTCCAATCGCCAGCAGGCCCTGGTCCCGGATGGCGCGACCGTGCTGACAAACCGGTACGGCACGGCACCGGGACTGCTCCTCGAGGATGACAGGGGCCGCTGGGTCGCGATGCTCCCCGGCGTTCCGCGGGAAATGCGTGGGCTCATGTCCGACGAGCTGCTGCCGAAGCTGCGCGCCAGGATCGGCGTGGATCGACGAGTCATTCGATCGCTGCTCTTGCGCACCACCGGTATCGCCGAGTCACTGCTGCCGGATCTCCTGGGCGAGTATGCCGATGGCTTCGATCGCGTCACGCTCGCGTATCTGCCGGGCCAGGAGGGCGTGGACCTCCGCCTCACGGTGCGCGACCTGCCACCTGACGACGCCGATCGCGCGTTGTCCGAGGCGGCGAGCGCCCTGCGTCCCCGACTCGGCCGTCACCGGTACGCCGACGGACCGGTTGACCTCGCCGAGGTGGTGATCTCGTCGTGCCAGGCTGCCGGGAAATTCATCGCCGTGGCCGAAAGCTGCACCGGGGGAATGCTGGCATCGCGTTTGACGTCCGTAAGTGGATCGAGCAAGGCGTTCGTGGGCGGGGTCATCGCGTACGACAATGCCGTCAAGATCGACCGGCTTGGAGTGGATGCGGGGCTCATCGCGCGTGTCGGGGCGGTGAGCGAGGAGGTGGCTCGCGCGATGGCGGCGGGCGTGCGCCATGCGCTGAGGAGCCAGATCGGCGTGGGAATAACGGGTGTAGCCGGTCCCGATGGCGGTACGGAGGACAAGCCTGTCGGGCTGGTTTGGATCGCGGTGGATCTCGACGGGGAGTTGGTGGTGCACGGTGGTCGTTTCAGCGGTGACCGTGGCGAAATCCGGTTCCGAGCCACTCAGGCTGCGCTCAACATGATCCGACGGGGCCTGGCAGGCGCCGACTGAAGCATGGCGGCGCGTTGCGGCTCACCCCTCCGAGCCCCGACATTTCAGTTTGATCAGGGAGCGCTCCAGGCTCCCGGCTTCAAGGAAGGAAGCCGGTGACCTGACTGAAGCCTGGAGCCGGACACCTCGTAGTCATTCCCATGGATAAACGACGTACATCAATGCCTGACAATGAAATCGGTGAGGCCGCCGATGGTCCCGGCGTGGACTCAGTGGCCGAGGCTGACCTCGAGGCCGACGCGCCAGTCTCGCTCGAGGCTGACCCGGCGGCGGAGCGCGAGCGCCTGAATGCGGCGGTGGCCGCCGAGCGAGACAAACATCTGAGGCTTGCGGCGGAATTCGACAACTTCCGCAAGCGGATGATCAGGGAGCGGCAGGAGGCGGGAGCCAAAGGCCAGGCCGACCTGGTCCAGGGACTGCTCGAGGTGCTGGACGACATCATGCGCTTCGCGCATCTCGATCCCGCTACCGTCGACAGCGGCACCGTCGTCCAGGGCGTCGCGATGGTGGAGCGGAAGGTGCTCAAGACGCTCTCGGGTCACGGCCTGGAGGTCGTCGATCCGTCGGGTCGCCCGTTCGATCCCGCGTTTCACGAAGCCGTGGCGACGGAGCCGGCGGAATCGGCCGAGGAAGACCACATGGTGGCGCGGGTCTACCAGCCCGGCTTCGTGTTCCGGGGCCAGCTGCTGCGCCCCGCCCGTGTCGTCGTGAAGCAGTGGCTCGGCTGATGAGTCGTTAGGTCGATGGCACAGACCCGGGACTATTACGGCGTCCTTGGCGTCGCCTCCGGCGCGACCCAGGACGAGATCAAGAAGGCCTATCGTCGACTCGCCAAGCGGTACCATCCCGACGCCAACCAGAACGATCCCAAGGCGGCGGACCGGTTCAAGGAGATCTCCGAAGCCTACCAGGTGATCGGCGATCCCGAGAAACGGAAGCAGTACGACGACATGCGCCGGCTGGGCGCGTTCGGCTTTGGCGGCGGTCCGTCGCCGGGAGCCGGGCAGCGCCGCGGTCCGCCGCCCGGCGGGGCCCGCCCCGGGACGGATCCCGGTGGCGGATTCGGCTTCGACATCGGCGGCCTGGGCGGCCTGGGTGACCTGTTCAGCTCCATGTTCGGCGGCGGTCGTGGCCGGGGGCGCGACTCCGAACAGGGCCAGAGCGTGGAGACCACGCTGGAGGTCCCGTTCCGGGTTGCCGCGTTAGGCGGCCGCATTCCGGTGGAGCTGGAGGTGACCGAGGAGTGCGCCACCTGCCATGGGAGCGGTGGCGCGCCGGGCGCCACGGTCAAGGTCTGCCCGGAGTGCGGCGGCCGGGGCGTCATCTCCTTTGGCCAGGGCGGCTTCGCGGTGAACCGGCCGTGCCCGATGTGCATGGGCCGCGGGCAGGTGCCCAGCGAGCGGTGCCCGACGTGCAGCGGTTCCGGCGAGGTGCGCGCCCGGAAGAAGCTGATGGTGCAGGTGCCGGCCGGCATCGACTCCGGCGCCAAGATCCGGCTCAAGGGGCAGGGCGGACGCGGTGCATCCGGCGGAGCCCCGGGCGACCTGCTGATCACGTTCCAGGTGCAGCCCGACCGCTTCTACAAGCGCGAAGGGCTCGACCTCATCGCCGAGCTTCCGCTGAACGTGGTCCAGGCGACCCTGGGGTCAAAGGTGCGTGTCTCCACGCTCGACGAGAAGAAGGTCACCATCCGCATTCCGGCCGGGACCTCGTCCGGCAAGCGCTTCCGGATCCGCGGCCAGGGGATCGCGCGCGACGAACGGCGGGGAGACCTTATCGTCGAAGTCACCATCGTTGCGCCCGAAACGCTCACCGAGGAACAGGAGCGACTCATGAAGGAGTTCGCGACCGCCGCCGGGCTGAAATACTAGGCCCGGGCGCGAGGACCCTGAACGTTCACCGCGCAGGCACGCGAATACTCGTCAGGCGGCAGCGACGGGAAGGGCGCGCGGAGCGCGGTCGATGATGCCACCGCCGAGCACCCGCGTCCCGCGATAGAGCACCAGTGACTGGCCCGGGCTGATGGCCGAGACGGGGTCCACGAAGGCCAGTTCGATGCGGTCTCCCGACACGGAGATCACCGTCGCCGCGGTGGCAGGGGCCCGATGCCGGACCTGCGCGTCCACGCTGTCGCCGGATTCCGGAATGGTGTCCAGCCAGTTCATCCCGCTCGCGACAACCGTCTTCCCCATCAGCGCCTGACGAGGGCCGATGACGACCGCCCGCTGGTCGGGTTCGATGCCCACCACGAACATCGCCTCGGGGAATCCACCCGGGAGGCCGCGGCGCTGGCCGACGGTGAATCGCGCGAAGCCGTTGTGCTGGCCGACCACGCGATCGGCGAGCAGGAATGGGCCTGGCTGCAGCGAAGGGTGATCCTCGCCGAGCCGCGCGGTGATGACTCGCACGTGATCGCCATCGGGGACGAAGCAGATGTCCTGGCTTTCCGCCTTGTCGGCCACCACCGCCAGGCCGAGATGCGAGGCGCGCTGGCGGGTTTCGCTCTTGGTCAGGCTCCCGACCGGGAGCCGCAGGCGGGAGAGCACGTCACGCCGGAGTCCCCACAGGAAGTACGACTGGTCCTTGGCCGGGTCGAGTCCGCGGTGGAGCCGGCCATCGATGACGCGGGCGTAGTGACCCGTTGCCACCAGCCCGGCGTCGATGCCGTCGGCCTTCGCGACGAGGTCGCGGAACTTGGTGAAGGTGTTGCAGCGCACGCATGGAATGGGCGTGCGGCCGCGCGCATACTCGTGGACGAAATCATCCACCACGTCGCGCCCGAACGCCTTCTCCAGGTTCAGCACGTAATGCGGAATGCCTAACTGGTCGCAGACGCGACGCGCATCGTTGACGGAGTCGAGGCTGCAGCAGGGGCGATCGGGGAGCTCGTCACCATGGCAGGTGAGCTTCATCGTGGCGCCGACGACGTCGTAACCCTGCTCCACCAGCAGGGCCGCCGCGACCGACGAGTCCACCCCGCCAGACATGGCTACCAGGGCGCGTGCCATGGCCCGGTCAGCCCGTCATGAGGCCCGACAACCGGCGGGCCTTGGTGATGAGGGCGGGGAAGAGTTCCGCCACGCGCGCCACATGCGCCTCCGTGCTGAGCGAGCCGAGGCTGAGGCGTACCGACCCCACCGCCAGCTCGTGCGGGACGCGACACGCTGTCAGCACGTGCGAGGGATCGATGCTTCCGCTCTGGCACGCGGAGCCGGCGGAGCAGGCGACCCCCTGGAGGTCGAGCGCCATGAGCATCGATTCACTGTCCGTTCCGGGCACCGAGATGTTCAGCACGTGGGGGGCACGGCGGGCTCCACGGCCGTGCACCACGGCATCGGGGATCTTCGCCAGCAGCGCGGCCTCGAGCTTGTCGCGCAGCGCTTCCAGCCGCGCCCATTCCCCCTCCCGCTCGGCGACCGCGAGCTCCACCGCGCGGGCAAAGCCCACCGCCATCGCCACGTTCTCGGTACCGGGGCGGCGCCCGCGGTCCTGCGCGCCGCCGTACATGAGCGGCGTGATCGGCACCCCACGCCGCACGTACAGCGCTCCGATCCCCTTGGGGGCGCCGACCTTGTGTCCCGAAATCGAGAGGTAATCCACTGCGATGGACCTGACGTCGATCGGGACCTTGCCTAACGCCTGGACGCCGTCGGTGTGGAACAGCGCACCGCGGGCCCTGGCCGCCGCCGCCAGCGAAGGGACGTCCTGGATCGTGCCGATCTCGTTGTTCACCCACATCACGGAGCACAGCGCCACATCGTCGCCCAGCGCAGCGTCGAAGCTGTCCCGATTCACGACGCCGTCCCTGCCGACGTCCACCAGTCGCGCGACTCCACCCTCGGCCTCGACCTCATGGATCGCCGCCAGCACGGCCTTGTGCTCGATGGGCGTCGAGACCACGGCCGGGCGCGACTGGCGCAACGCGCGCCAGGCACCCAGCACCGCCAGGTTATCCGACTCGGTCCCGCCGGACGTGAAGCAGATCTCATCCGCCGAGGCCCCGATCGACCGGGCCAGCCGTTCGCGGGCTTCGTCGAGGGCGACCCGCGCCTCGCGCCCCCAGCGATGCGTACTGGAGGGATTCCCGAACCGCGGCCCGAAGAACGGAAGCATCGCTTCCAGCACTTCGGGACGGACCGGGGTGGTCGCGGAATGGTCGAGGTAAATGGGCTCCGGCATGGGGTTGGAATATAAAACGGACGGGGGACGGCCGACGGGCGGCGGGAGTCCTTGTCACACACTCCCGTCCCCCGTCAGCCGTCTCCACTCAATCCAGCGTCAGCTTCCCTCTCTTGAACCTGGCCATCCCCATCGCGATGAGGATCACAGACGCCGCGAAAAGGATGCCAGAAGC
>DAIUET010000174.1:0-7008 GCA_036845045.1 Gemmatimonadaceae bacterium
TGTGAGCGCATCGAGCGCGTCCGCCGCGCCGAGTATTCGGCCACCGAGGGAGACTGCCTCGCCCGACAAGCGACTCGGGTAGCCGCTGCCGTCAGTCCGCTCATGATGGTGCGCGATGAATTCGAGCACGGGACCGAGGTGTTCCAGCGGCGCCAGGATGTTCAGCCCGATCGGCACGTGTTGCTGCACGTGAGAAAATTCCTCGGCCGTCAGCCGGTCCGGTTTGTCCAGGACCGACTCCCGGACGCCGATCTTCCCAACGTCGTGCAGCTGCCCCGCGAGACGCACCTGCTCGACGACTTCAGCGCTGAGCTCCATCTCGGCGGCGACGGTCGCGGCGACGGCGGCCACCCGGTGCGAATGGCCGCGCAGGTACGGACTCTTCGCCTCCATCGCGTTGATGAGCGTCTGCACGACCCGTGTCGACAGTTGATCGACGGGCCGTTCAGCGCCGCCTCGACGAGACGGGGTCCTGGTTGCAGGCCGCAAGGAAGTCACAAGTCTGAGTGGAGGCGCGTGCCAGACATCGTTCTCCATCACGCGGTCGACTGTTTCCACGGTGAGACGTCACACCAGGACGCTTTTGGTAAGCCGTCCACGGAACACCTCCCCGGCCGGTGAGGCCGGTCACCACGGAAAGGTGCCAGTCGCCTTCGCGTGGGACGAATCTCATGAGCCCCTGGTGCCCGCGGCGTTCATGAGCGCCGCCTAACGGTCACCCGACCTGGGGAGCAGCCCCTACCAGGCGCCGCTCGAGGGCGAGATCGGCTCCGGTCCATGCCGCCGTTCATACAGGACCACCTTCCAGCCGAGCGTGTCGCGTTCGACCTTCCGGTGCAATCCGGCGGATCGCAGTACCGCGTCGATGGCGTGGGGATCGTGCAGGAACACGCGGAACGGGCTGCGCCTGAGCCTCAGCACGACGTTGATCACCCGGATGCCCACGTGCATCCAGCGCACGTCCCGCGGGAATACCGCCCCATAGAGGCGGCGGGCCTTCTGCGCCGACAGGCGTACCAGATGCTCCATGTCGTCGAAGCAGCAGATCACGCGGTCGAGCGTGACCACGTCGGCAGAGGAAACGCGATCGGCGATGGAGGTGAAGTCGCCCTCGAGAAACTCCACCAGATCGTCATGGCCGCGCCGGTGGGTCTCCTCCCGGGCTGCCGCCAGCTGCGCCGGAGACGCGTCCACGTGAATGGCGTGTGTGACAGTGCCATCAAGAAGGACATGGTGGATCGCGCCCAGACCCGCACCCACGTCGAGCATCGTGGCCCCGCGCGTTCCGCCGTCCTCGAGCGCGCGGCGCACCTCGTCGATCAGGATCCGCGTCGTCCGGTCGGGACCACGCCGCCGGAAGCGGTTCAGCTGCTTCCGCGCGGCCTTGTCGTTGAATTGCTGCGTGATTCCGCAACACTGCTGGCACGACATCGCTGTCCCTGTGGTGGCTGACGGCCCACATCTATAGATGTGTCGCCTCACGCGGTGCAGCAACATGGTGGAGATCTCCGGCCGCTGGCCCGGTGTCGGCGCCGCCTACTTCCGGATTCGCACCATCCGGTATTCCTTGAAGGCTCGACCACGCGGAGGACATCATGGCGCTGCGCACCGGTGTGTACGTCGTTCCCACGCATCGCTGGTACATCGAGCGGACCGTCTGGCTCATCGCCGGAATCGTGCTGCTGATCGGCACGACCCTCGCCGCCATCGCCGACCCCCGGAACGTGATTCTCGTTATGGTGACCGGCGCGGCATCCATAGTGGTCGCGATCACGGGATTCTGCGTCGTCGGAAACGTGCTCAAGCGGATCGGCTTCACGCCGATGCTCAGCGTCAAGTCCGACCGGGGCGGCTGGTACTTCATGCAGACCGATCGCTGGTACCTGGAGCGTCGTATCTACATGGCCGTCGGGATCAACATCAACGTCGCGTCGGTGCTGTCCCTCGTGCACAGCCCCTGGTGGCTGGCCTTCACGGGTTTCGTCGGCGTGGCGATGGTCTGGTTCGCCGCAACCGGCTACTGCATCATGGCGAATGGACTGTATTGGTTAGGCGCCGAACCCCGCCTGGTGCCGGAGCCGGCGGCCCGGTGCCATGCCGTAACCGAGGGCGACGCCGCCCCAGCCTGAAGTCGCCTGACAGCCGTACCCTGACAGTTCCGGGACTTCTTCCTGACAGACTGGCTCGGAAGCCAGAGCAAGGCTTCCGCAGCTTCACTGCGGTCAGGAGGGCAAATGCTGCGTCTTCGGGACATCATGACGACGGACCTTCTGGCGTTCGCGCCGGAGGTTTCCGTCCGTGACGCGATGGAGGCACTGGCAACGCGCCACGTGTCCGGTGCGCCCGTCATCGCGGGATCGAAGGTCGTGGGAGTCGTGTCAGCGACGGACCTTCTGGCCCTCGCAGCTGAGGTACAGGACAAGCCACTGAAAGACTCCGATCGCCCATCATGGGACGAATTGGGGCCTGCCGAAGACGTGAAGGACGAGGACGAACCGGCGGGCGCGTTCTTCCATGACCTGTGGACCGAACAGGACGGGGACATCGCCTCGAACGCGGAGACCGGACGGGAATGGAATGGCCTCGCGGAACACGTCGTGAGTGAAGCGATGAACCCCTCGATCTGCAGCCTCGGGCCTGAAACGCCGGTCGATCACGCAGCGGACTATATGCGCGACGCCAGCATCCACCGGGTACTCGTCATGGACGGCGAGCAACTCCTGGGCCTGGTCAGCACGAGTGACATCACGGCGGCAGTCGCGGACCACAAGCTGACGGCGCGCGAGTGGGTGTTCGGCGCGACCTCGGACTTCGACGCGCGCGGGTGGCCCGGACGAACCCGGGGACACTGAGTCCGCTCTACCGCCCGCCCCTCCGCGCTCTTTCGATACGGCGCGACTGGAGGTGCTTCAGTCTGAGGTACTCCTCTCGTTCGCGCTCCTGAAGCGCGCGCTTGAGTGTTCCGATCTGCGCCGTCAACGTCGGGGCGACTCGCTGCTCCAGCGTGCGGAGGTGACGCGATTCCTCGGCCACCGCTTCGCTGATCCGGCGCAGCCGTTGTTCGGCCGCGGCGACTTCGAGTAATCGCTCAGCCAGCATCTCGAAGTGCCGGGCTGCTTCAGTGGTTGCCGGTCCCGCCGTCCCCGGGCTCACGCCGCGGGCGTCGATCATCCGCAGCACCTTGGCGTGCCCGATCATCTCCGTGACCGGAATCCCCCACACCTGAGCGGGCTCTATTAGCACCTCCACGCGGCGCGATGGCCAGGCGAGAGCACGCAGGCCCGAACGCCCATGCGCCGAGAGCGCGCCGAGAAGCGATTCGTATGCCTCGGCGAACTGGGCGGCGATCTCCGTGCGCTCCTCCGCGGCGGGGCGGGCCAGGCGGAAGAGCTCTCGCACCAGCGCATCGCGCTTGCGGCGCACCAGCGCGGCGCCACGATTCACCTGCGCCAGGCGACGACGAGCCGACAGCAGGTTGATACGGGTTGGCGCCACGCGCGGAGCGCGAATCACGAAGCCACCTCCAGCAGCGCCGGCGCTGATTGACGGCTCTGCCAGGTCGCTTCGCTCAGCCGTGACAAGTCCTCGCGCGGCAGTGTGTCGAGCAGTTGCCAGCCAGCCTTCAAGGTGTCGGCGATGGTTCGCCGCCCACGCCCCTGCGCGATGAATTCACGCTCGAAGCGTTCGGCAAACGTCAGCGCGCGCCGGTCGGGCGCCGGCAGTCCCGATTCGCCGAGGATGGCTGCCATCGATCGCGCCTCCCGTCCTCGTGCGTACACCGCATACAACTGGTCCGACCACTCGCGATGCTCGCCGCTCGTTTTCCCGTCTCCGATCCCCGCGTTCATCAGCCGTGACAACGAAGGCAGCACGTCGATCGGCGGGAAGAGCCCACGCCGGTGCATCTCGCGATCGAGGACGATCTGCCCTTCGGTGATGTAGCCGGTCAGGTCGGGGATCGGATGGGTGATGTCGTCGTCAGGCATGGTCACGATCGGAATCTGGGTGACCGATCCCTGGCGACCGGTGATCAGGCCGGCGCGTTCGTAGAGGCTGGCGAGGTCCGTATACATGTAGCCCGGGTACCCTCGGCGTCCCGGAATCTCCTCACGGGCGGTAGCGATCTCGCGGAGGGCCTCGCAGTAGTGCGTGACGTCAGCGATCACGACCAGGACGTGCATGCCGAGGTCGAACGCCAGGTATTCGGCGGCCGTGAGCCCCATGCGTGGGGCGAGCAGCCGCTCGACCGCGGGATGGCTGGCCTCATTGACGTACAACACGGTGTGCTCGAGCGCTCCGCTTTCGCGAAAGCGGCCGAGGAATTCCTCCGTTTCACGGGCCGTGATTCCCATGGCCACAAAGACGACGGCAAACGGTTCTCCACGCGGGGCGCGCGCGCTCTCGACGATCTGAGCCGCCACTTGCAGTCCGGGAAGGCCGGGGCCCACGAAGATCGGGAGCTTCTGGCCACGCACCAGCGTGTTCAGTCCGTCGATAGCGGAGATGCCTGTTTCGATGAAATCCGCCGGCCGGGCGCGGCGAGCCGGGTTCATCGGGATGCCTTCCACCGGTCGGATTGCTTCCCCGATTGGCGGCGGCAGGCCATCGATCGGAGCGCCCGTGCCATTGAAGGCGCGACCGAGGAGTTCGCGGCCCACGATTGCGGTGGCGACGTCGCCGGACAGCACGATCTCGCAATCGCGCGGGGCCAGTCCCACGGTCTCGTCGAGGACCTGCACCACCGTGACGTCCGCGCCGGCCACGATCACCTGGCCGCGGCGATCACGGCCCGGCGTCTGCACCACGACCCATTCGCCTAACGCTGCCCGGTGCGTGTGCGCGAGGAAGAGCAGGGGGCCAGCGGCCGCGCTGGCGCCGGCATAGGTACGGGGCAGTCGGCTCATGCGGCGGTCCTCCCGCGCCGGGCATCGGGCGCCGGCGCCGACGCCGGTGCGATCGACTCGGCGAGGGCCCGCACCGCGGACAGGCGCGACTCGAGTGCCGTGTCGTCGCTCTCGCGCACGGCGTCGAGCGCGCGCCGGACGTCCTCGAACGCACCCGGTTCGACCGGCGTGCCGGCGTCCAGTGCGCGCCGGCAGGCGGTGTGGAGCAGGCTGACCGCATGCGCCAGGCTGAATGTCTTGAGTGGCGACGAGGATGCGTCGTTGGGGTGAAAGACGTTCTGCCTGAGCAGCACTTCGCGCGCGATGGCGGCGACCTGCATAACGAGTCGATCCCCGGGCTCCAGGGCGTCCGCACCGACGAGGGCCGCGACGTCGCGCAGCTGCCGCTCGTGCTCCAGGAGGTTCAGCAACTCCCGGCGGAGGTCCGGCCATGCCCGTGACACGTTGCCTGCGAACCACTGGCCGCACGACTCGGCGTAGAGGGAGTAGCTCGTCGTCCAGTCGACGGCCGGAAAGTGGCGCTGATGCGCGAGCGACGAATCGAGGGCCCACAGGGCGCCCGTGACGCGCTGCGCCGCCTGCGTCACCGGTTCCGAGAAGTCGCCACCGGGCGGCGAGATCGCGGCGATGATAGTGACGGCACCGTCGCGCTCCGGCGTTCCCAGGGCGCGCGTGCGACCGGCGCGCTCGACGAACTGCCCGAAGCGGCTGGCGAGGTAGGGCGGGAACCCTTCCTCACCCGGCATCTCCTGGAGCCGGGCAGAGATCTCACGCAGCGCCTCCGCCCACCGGGAGATGCTGTCCACCATCATCGCCACCCGGTACCCCATGTCGCGGTAGTACTCCGCGATCGTCGCGCCCAGGTAGATCGAGGCCTCACGGGCAGCGACGGGCATGTTCGACGTGTTGACGATCAACACGGCGCGATCCATGATCGACCGCCCTGTGCGCGGGTCGACGAGCTTCGGAAATTCGGTGAGCAGGTCCGTCATTTCATTGCCGCGCTCACCGCAGCCGACGAAGATGACGACGTCGGTTTCCGAGTACTTCGCCAGTGACTGTTCGATCACGGTCTTGCCGGTTCCGAATCCACCGGGCACCGCCGCGCTTCCGCCCTCGGCCACGGGAAACAGGAAGTCGAATACGCGCTGACCGGTAATGAAGGGACGGCCGCCGGCGAGACGCCGCTCCACGGGCCTCGACAGACGCACGGGCCAGTGATGCGCGAGCCTCAGTGGCGTCCCCTCATCGAGGGCGCCGACGGGATCCTCGACGGTGAAGGACCCGCGTTCGATGCGCGCGATGCGCCCAGTCGTTGCCGGCGGCACAAGCACGCGATGCGTCATGCCGGGCCGTTCTTCGACAGTGCCGATCACCGATCCGCCGGACACGGCATCACCCACGCTGACCATCGGCTCGAAATCCCAGCGGTGCGACGGATCGAGCGTCGCGGCCTGGAGTCCCGGCGTGAGGAAGTCGCCACTCTGGACAGCCAGGTGCTCCAGTGGGCGTCCGATGCCATCGAGCAGCGCGCCGATCAGGCCCGGTCCGAGTTGCGCCGTGAGCGTCTTCCCCGTCAGGTGAACCGGCTCACCGACGGCGAGGCCCGTGGTATCCTCGTAGACCTGCAGCGTCACCGCGTCCGCGTCGAGCTTGATGACCTCGCCGAGCATTCCGCGGTCGCCCACCAGCGCCAGCTCGTACAGGAACGCTGACGACGCCGGTGCTGCTTCCGCTATGGAGCCGACGATTCGCACGATTCGAAGGTCGCCGTCGCGGGTCATGTCACGCGTCGTGGGGGATGTCGTCATCAGAGTCTCACGCGATAGCCGATGGCTCGCTGCAACAGTTGCAGCACGAGCGACTCTGGAGCCCGCTCCCGCTCGCGCCAGGTGGGGCTGGGGAATGGCACGATGATCGGCATGGGCCGGCGTGAGAGGGCGCGCTCCGTTGCCGGATCGAGTGCGTCGAGCACCGACTGCTCGACCAGCAACACGCCGATGTCGTCGCGCTTCACCAGGTCCCCGATGATCGCGACGGCGTCGCGCAGCGCCGGCACTTCGTGCGTCGGCAGGCCGGCGAGCGAGAAGCCGGCGCAGGCCAC
>DAIUET010000175.1:0-3382 GCA_036845045.1 Gemmatimonadaceae bacterium
GCGCCGTCCATGACTTCGTGCTGGGACCGTCGGCATCCCGCGCCGAAGCCGGCAGTCCGGAAGCAATCGCGCTCCGTCGTCGCGCCGCCGGGTTGGCGCGGTGGAACGCCCTGGTCGGCATCGTGGTGATCGTCGCGGCCGTGTGGCTGGCGCGCGGCGGGTAGCCTCGTCAGGCTACTCGGACGCAGACGCCTGCCGGTCGACGATCGTCGTCGCCGCCATGTAGCCGGTCACGTTGAGCACCGTGGCGAACAGGTCGGGGATCGCATCCACGGCAATCAGCAGGCCGATTCCTTCGGCGGGCAGCCCGATGGCCAGGAAGAGCGGTGTCAGCATCAGAAACGCACCACGCGGCACTCCCGGCGCGGCGAACGCGAGGAAGATCGACGCGAACGCCACCACCGCCAGCGAACCCACGCCTAACGGTATGCCATAGAACCATCCCACGAAGAGCGCGCCGAGCGTCCAGGACACCGGCGCCGCGATCTTGAACATGGTGACGGACAACGGCAGGACGAATCCGGTGACGCGTGCTGACAGTCCGAGGACACGTTCGGCGCCGTCGACCAGCGCCGGGAGCGCGGCGATCGACGACGATGACGCAAACGCCACCGACTGACCGGGCAGCACCGCCCGCGCGAACTGGCCGATCGGCACTCTGGCCGCCGCCAGTACCACCGGGTACAACAGGAGGGCGACGAGAATACTCGCCAGCGAGTACACCAGCACGTAAAAGCCGACCGCGCCCGCCACCCCGGCTCCTCCGCGCGCCGCCAGCGGCAGCACCAGCGCGAACACGCCTAACGGCGCCAGCGCGACCACCCACCGCACGATCACCAGCATCGCCTCGGCCAGCCCGCGAAAGACGCCGAGCAACGGGTCACGAACCGCGGCCGCCAGCTTCGCGATGGCCAGCGCCAGAATGAGCGTGAAGAGAATGAGCTGCAGCATCGCCCCGTTGGCCGCGGCAGCGATCGGGTTGGTGGGAATGAGCGACGTGACCCAGGCGGCGAATCCGGGCGCCGCACCCTCGGTCGCGATCTGGCCGGCCGCCTCCGCCGCTCCCGCCGGCAGCGGCAGGCGGGTCGTGTTGGCGCCGAGCACCTGGAAGGCCAGCACCCCGAGCGGGATGATGGCGATTGCGGTGCCGACGAGCAGGAAAAAGAAGGTGAGCAGGCTGCGTCCACCCAATCGGCCGATGGCGCGCAGGTCCGCCGCGCCAGCCACCCCCGTGATGAGCAGCGACACCACGAGCGGGATGACGGTCATGCGGATCGCGTTGATCCACACGGTCCCTATCGGCACGATGGCGTCGGTCGCGCGCAGAAGCGCCTCGTTGCCGGACGCCGCAACGAGCGCTCCTCCAAGGAGACCTGCGCCTAACGCCACCAGGACCCGCGTATTGTCGTTCATCCAACCCTCACATCATCAGGTCCCCGCCATTGATGTCGAACGTGGCCCCGGTGATGTAGCCGGCGGCCTCCGATGCGGCAAAGCAGATCACGTCGGCCACCTCCAGTGAGGTGCCGAGTCGTGGAATGGGATAGCTCCTGGCGATGCGCTCGAGCAGCTCGTCGCTGGCGCTCTCGCGGGTCAGCTCCGTATCGATCATGCCCGGGCAGACGGCGTTCACCGTGATGCCGTATCCGCCGAGTTCCTTCGCCGCGGCGCGGGTCAGTCCGAGGAGGCCGGTCTTGGTGGCGGTGTAATGCGCACCGCCGAGCGTGCTCACCATCCTTCCCGCGGTCGAGGAGATGTTCACGACGCGGCCGTAGCCCTGTGTCTTCATCGCCGGCACGGCCGCCCGGGTGAGGAGGAACGGGACGGTCAGGTTGATCTCGACTGCCCGGCGCCACTCGTCAGGCGTGATCTGCTCGAACCGCGTGGTAAACGGAAGGGCGGCGTTGTTGACCAGGATGTCCAGTCGTCCGAACTCGGCCAGTGTGCGTTCGACGAGCGATTCCGCTACGCCGGCTTCCTCGAGATCCCCGTGAACGGCGAAGGCGGCGCCGCCCAGCGAGCGGACTGTGGCCTCGGCACGGCCCCGGTCGCGCACGTGGAGGGCCACCGACGCACCGCGCTCGAGCAGCCGCGCCGCAACCGCGCGGCCCAACCCGCGTGAGGCGCCGGTCACCAGGGCGGTCCGGCCGCTGAAGTCCTGAGAGACCACGTCGGTCAGCGGATCGGATTGCGCGCGACGCCCGTCTTCGTGATCACGACCGGTTGGATCAATCCACTCGCGTCGAAGCGCAGCTCATCGATGCTGACGACGCGGTGATTCCGGTCGGTTTCGCCGAGCGGGCGCCGGTGGTAGACGATGTACCACGTGTCGCGCACCTGGAGCACCGAGTGATGGCCCGCCCCGGTGGCCACCGTCGAATCCTGTTGCAGGATCTTCCCCACGCGTTCGAACGGGCCTGTCGGTGACGTGCCGATCGCATATGCCACAGCATAGTCAGGCCCTGTCCACCCACCCTCCGACCACATGAAGTAATACTTGTCGTCCTTCAGCAGCATGTACGCGCCTTCGACATATCCCGAAGGCGTGATCTCCTTGAATAGCGAGCCATCGGGAAAGGGAACGAACCCGGTGAAGTCGTCGTTCAGTTTCGCGATGTTGCAGTGGCGCCAGCCGCCGTAGACGATGTAGTACGATCCATCCCTGTCGCGGAAAACGTTCTGGTCGATGGGCTGTGCACCGTTGTGAAACGCATCGATCAGTGGCTTGCCCAGGTGGTCGACAAACGGACCCTCCGGCCGGCGCGAGCGCGCGACGCCGATACCGCCACGCTCCTGATTGTTCTGGATGTCGTTCGCGCCAAAGAAGAGATAGTACCAGCCATCCTTGAACACGATCGAGGGCGCCCACATCGCGCGCCGTGCCCACTTCACGCTCGACGTGTCGAGGATGCGCGGATGTTTCGTCCACGTTACCAGGTCCGTGGATGAAAACGCATCCATGAACACCTGCTGGTTGTATGGAGCGGAATAGGTCGGGTAAATCCAGTAACGTCCGTCGAAGACGTGAGCTTCTGGATCGGCGTACCAACCCTCGATGACCGGATTGCCCGATCGGACTTCCTGGCTGACGGCACCCCCACCCAGGCCGAGGATGACGCAGAGCAGTGCAAGACGGCGCATTACCACTGGTGGCGTCCTATCGAGGTGACGAGACCAGCACCCGCACCACGCCATCCGCCTTGTTCAGCAGGAACACCTCGTCGCTGGGGCCCGTGCCGAACCTCAGGTCTGCGCGTGCCGCGGGCTGCTTCCCCTGTTGCGCATTCTTCTCGCGGATGAGTTGCAGCAATGTCTTTGCCTCACCCCGGTCGTTGAACAGCACGCGCCGGATGTGGTCCTGTCCATGCGCCGTGGTGTCATC
>DAIUET010000175.1:3482-6948 GCA_036845045.1 Gemmatimonadaceae bacterium
GGTCGTTGAACAGCACGCGCCGGATGTGGTCCTGTCCATGCGCCGTGGTGTCATCGGCCGAGATATGCAATACCTCCCCGCTCGGCATGTCGCCGAAGAGGATACGGTTACTGAGTTGCGGGATCGCGGTGTTGCGATACACGATGACGCCTGTGACCGCCGCGCGATTGGTCAGTACCGGGTCGGTGTGATCGTACTCGGCGATCGGATATGTCATGGTGCGGTCGCCGCGCGGCCCAGTGGTGTCGACGCCAGTGCGGCCCGCATAACGAAAGCTCGCTTCCCACACGTTCCAGCCGAGGTTTCCGCCCCTGGGAACCGGACTCAGCTCCTCGACGATGTTCTGGCCGATGTCGGCGACGTACATCCGGCCGTTCGCGGGATCCCAGCCAAAGCGCTGCGGGTTGCGGACGCCGGACGCCCAGATCTCCCCCAGCACCAGGCGGTTTCCGACAAACGGATTGTCGGCGGGAATCCCGTACTTGCCGTTCCGGCTGTTGGTGCCTGCCGGGTCGATGCGCAGGATCTTCCCGTACGGCGACTCCATGTTCTGCGCCATGTTCATCGGATCACCGCCGCTTCCGCCGTCGGCGTTGCCGATGTAGAGCATCCCGAAGTCGGGCTGGCCGGGCCGTGCGAGCGGATTGAACGCGATCAGGCCGCCATTGTGGTTGCCAAATGGTTGCTGCAGTCGGAGAAGCTCGCGCGGTGCGACACCATCGTATGTCGCGGCGCCGGGCGTCTTCGCGGTCCATTCCAGGAGTACGGTGTCGTGCGTGTTACCCTGGCCGGTGGGCGTGTAGTCCGCGGTCGGCACCGTGTCAGTCACGTCAGACCAGGTGTAGAACTTTCCGAATCCGGGCGTCCCGGCCTGGTTGAACTGCGGGTGGAAGGCGAAGCTCTGGAAGCCTCGTTCCCTGCCCTGCGACTGCACGTCCCGGCTCCACTGCGGATCGTCGATACTCACGTACTGCGTGACGGTACGACCGTCCGCGCTGACGCGATACAGCGGTCCGCGCATGTCGCTCACGAAGACGTTACGCGTGCCCGGTTCAGGCGCGAGGAGCATCATGCGTGCGGCCACGCCGTCGATGTCGGGAAGCGTCGCGAACTCGCGATAGTCCACGCCGATCACATCGTCGGCGGCGCGAATGGGCGCATACGGGTCGGTGATGGCCTGGGCGAACGCCGCGGGCACGACGAGAGTGCTGACGATGAATATGCCGACGATTTTCACGAGGCCACCTCCATAGCATTGGCCGACAGCCGTAACATTACTCCCCTGGCCAGCGCGGGCCCATCGTGACCGCGCGCCTCATGTCTCAGCGCCGAGGATCGGCTTCCCGTACGATCTGCTGAAAACGGGGGTCGGCCTTGAGCGCCGCGAAGTCCGGACTCTGCAGATAAAACCAGAGATATGCACCGCGCGGGCGGGCTCGGCCGATCGTCGCGATGGCCTCGCCCAACAGGCCGATTGCCACCTGTGCGCTGGCAATGTAGCGCGCCGTTGTTGGTGACAGCGGGCCGCTCCCTGCCTCCCCAAGCATGTGATCGAGCTGAGCCCGGGCACCGACCGTGTCCCCTTCTGCCCAGGCCACGCTCGCCAGCAGCGATCGGGCGGGCGCAGTGTAGTTCGTGTCCATCGCCAGCGCGAGCTCGCCTTCGTCACGCGCGGTGCGGAGATCTCCCTGCAGCATGGCAATGCGCCCACGCACCACTCGCACGTACGGACTGGTGACCGTCACACTCGCCGCAACCGCGGAGTCGATCAGGTTCTTTGCTTCCGCCATGCCGCCGGCCTTGAGGGACAGTGCCGCTAATGACATGAGGGCCATGGGCCGATTCGGATCGAGCGCGAACGCGCGGCGATAGGCAGCGGCCGCCGCTGAATCTTCGCCCAGCTGCATGAGCGCCTGCCCGAATTGATACCATCCTTCAGAGGTGGTGGAATCGATCCGCAGTGAACGCTGGAATGCGTCCACTGCGCCTTCGAGGCGGTATGGGTCGTTCAGCACCAGGATATACGCCCGACTCATCCACGCCAGTGCCGACGTGGAATCGACGGCGATCGCCTGCTCGGAGAGCTCGAGCGCCCTCGCTCGAAGCTCGGGAGGAGAAAGTCCCGCATACTCCCATCCCCAGTCGGCGAACATCGTGTGAACGTACGAGAGGCCCGCCAGCCCGTTCGCGCTGTCCCCACGCGACAGCGCGCTGGCGAACAGACTCATGGCCTGAAGGGCGGCCTCCGGAGTGCGGCGCGCCAGCAACGTATTGGCGAGTTGGATCGGGTTCCCGTTCCCGGTTTCGGCCTGCTCTTTGGCCGGTCGCGATGCGATGAAGGCCAGGCCGGCGATGACCGCCAGCACACCGGCGCCGATCACACCATGCGTTCGCGTCACGCGGCTGCGGAGCGGACCAGTCGTGTGCGCCGCGCGCGCGACGGAGTCACCGAATTCGCCAGCGGTGGCGTGCCGGTCGGCGGGGACCGGCGAGAGGGCACGCATGACTTCCCGGTCGAGCGCCGGCGAGACCGCCGCTCGCAACCGGCGCGGCGATGGCACGGGATCGGTTAAACGCTTGGTCATGATCGTCCGCGCCGTCGCCCCCGTGTATGGCGCTTCGCCAGTCAGCATCTCAAACGTCACGCAGGCCAGGCTGTACACGTCGCTCGCGGGGCCGACCGTGCGGTCGCCCGATGCCTGCTCGGGGCTCATGTAGGCCGGCGTGCCGACGGCGAGTCCCGTCGCGGTGAGGCGCGACGCGAATTCGTTGACCACGCGTGCGATGCCGAAGTCAGCGACCAGTGCGTGCCCGTCCGACAGCAGGATGTTCTCGGGTTTGATGTCGCGGTGAACCACCCCCTGTCGGTGCGCATGATCGAGTGCGTCCGCGACGTCCCGCACAATCTTCACGACGGTAGCGATGGGGAGCTCGCCATCACGGGCAATCTTCGCCCGCAACGACTCTCCATCGACGTAGGGCATCGCGTACCAGAGCTGACCGTCCGCGTTGCCCGAATCCAGGACCGTCAGGATGGACGGGTGCTGCAGTCGCGCCGCGATCGTGATCTCTCTCAGGAAACGGTCGGCGCCGACGGTCGCCGCAAGCTCGGAGTCCAGGACCTTGATTGCGACTTTCCGACTGTGCTTCAGGTCCTGCGCGAGGTACACGGTCGCCATACCGCCTTGTCCGAGCTCGCGCTCGATGCGGTAACGATCGGCCAGCGCGCGTCCGAGGTGGTCAGTCGGCGAGATCACGCGCTGAAGATGGGCTCTGACGGGTGTCTCGGACAGCAGGCGTGCTTGAGATCCCGTCGGAATGGTCGAGGAGGACGGCGCGAGAGGGGTTGCTGTCAGTGCTACGCCGATAGCCCACCACCCGTTACTGCCCGACATTATCGCATGCTCCCCCACACCATTATCGAGCCGTTCAAGATCCGCTCCGTCGAGCCGATCCGGCCGACCAC
>DAIUET010000176.1:0-6941 GCA_036845045.1 Gemmatimonadaceae bacterium
GTGCGGATCGCGGCGATCACGAGCTCGCCGCCATCGTCCTTCAGGACCTCTGGGGGGCGCGCCGGCACCGCCCCCCGCTCCACCGCCAGCCTGAACGCTTCACGCGCATCGTCCACCCAGAAGGCGATGTCGCGGACGCCGTCGCCATGCCGGTGCACGTGCGCCGCGATCTCGCCGTCCGGACCTAACGCTGACGTGAGCACGAAGCGCAGCTTGTTCTGTTCCAGCAGGTAACTGGCCCGGTCTCTGGTCCCCGTTTCGGGACCGCGGTACGCCATCAGCCGGAAGCCGAACGCGCCCCGGTAGAAATGCGCGGCCTGTTTGGCGTTCCCCACCCAGAACTCGATATAGTCGGTCCCGTTGATCGGGAACGTGTCGTGAGCGACGTCAGTCGCAGGTGCGGTGGACGTTGCCATGGCGAAGGACAGTGTGAGTCTGGCTCAGCCGCCGTTCCGGCGGATTCGATTCCCTGCCGGGAATCTAACGGCCCCACATTGACGTTGTGTGGGGGGTCAGTTGTAGACAGCGGGGCGACCTCAAGGTATCGTGGCCCCTCTCTGACCCTGACCTCAGGCCCCGCCTCTGCTTCAACGGCAATGACCATCCCGATCGACGCCCTGGCGCTCTCGCAGGCACTGGACGGACAATACGAGATCCTCCGTGAGGTCGGACGCGGCGGGATGGGGATCGTGTTTCTCGCCCGGGACCTCAAGCTCGAGCGTCTCGTCGCGATCAAGACGCTGCCGCCGACGCTGGCGGCCGACGACGTCATCCGGGCGCGATTCCTCCGCGAAGCGCGAACCGCCGCGGCACTGGGCCACCCCAACATCGTCCCGATCCATCGCGCCGACGACATCGGCGGGACGGTCTTCTTCGTGATGGGGTTCGTGGACGGGCCCTCCCTGGCGCAACTCATCCGCGATGGGGGGCCGCTGACGCCCCGTACCGCGGTCTCGATCCTTTACGACGTTGCCGATGCCCTGGGGTATGCGCATGGCGCCGGCGTCATCCACCGCGACGTGAAGGCGGAGAACATCCTGCTCGATCGCGGCTCGAGCCGTGCCATGGTGACGGACTTCGGGATCGCACGCGTGGCCGAGGCCGCGCCGCTGACCGCCACCGGCACGGTCCTCGGAACGGTCCACTACATGAGCCCCGAGCAGGTGGCAGGGGACGCGGTCGACCCCCGGTCCGACGTGTATTCGTTAGGCGTGGTCGCCTTCTACGCGCTGGCCGGTCGGTTCCCGTTCGACAGCCCCACGGCCTCCGCAGTGCTGGTCGCCCACGTCACCAGGGAGGCCCCATCCCTGAGCAACACGGCGCCGAGCGTTCCCCGAGGGCTGGCGCGGCTGGTCGACCGCTGCCTGGCGAAGGACCCGAACAGCCGCGTCCAGAACTGCGAGGAGCTGCTCATGGAGCTGCGGCGGGTGGAGGCCGGGCTGCCTGACGACGACGTGGCCGCGCCCCGCCCCGAGCCGGTGTCCAGCGTGTCGAGCGATGAGGCACAGGCGCTCTGGGCACGGGCGGCCCAGTTGCAGGACATGACCGGCCAGATGCCTCCGTTGCGCGTGGCCGATCGCTCTCCGGTGCGGAGAGATGCCGGCACCTCAGGCTACGACCTGGGGCAGGTCCGCAGTGCGGCGCGCGAGGCGGGGATCGCGACGAAGTTCCTCGACCGCGCGATGGCTGAGCGCGGCCTCATCGACAGCCCGCCTGACGCGGGCGGCGACGCGTCCGGCGCGAGCGCGGTGCGCGACGGCATCCTGCCGCCGTACAACTGGTGGCTCGGCGGCCGGGCCGCGATCGCCTACGAAGCGACCGTGCAGGGTGAGATGCCGGAGCGCGATTTCGATTTGCTGGTGGACATCATCCGTCGCGCGTTGAACGACAACGGGGTGGTCAGCGTGGTGGGGCGCTCGTTGAACTGGACGTCCGCCGACAAGCAACGGAAGGTGCAGATCTCGGTGTTCGTGCGCGACGGACGGACCAACATTTACGTCGGCGAGCGCCTGCGTGATCTCAGCGGCGCCATCTACGGCGGCGTCATCGGCGGCGGCGGCGGCGGTGCGATGGGACCGATCATGGGCATCACCGTGGGCGCGCTCGAGATGCCCATCCTGGTCGCTCCGATGATTCTTACGACGGTGCTGAGCGCGTTCGGGATCGCCCGGTATTCGTTGCAGCGCGTGACGCGATCGCGGTCGAAGGTGCTGGAGGAACTGACGCAGCGGCTGGCGGACCAGGCCCGGGATTCTATTGGCCGGCGCACGGTGGGGCCGGGATCGTGGCACGAGCGGAAGCTGCTCGGATAGCCGGAGACGTATTGTTGCTCCCCGGTGCCGGAGGGGCGTCAGCGTGGCGGACGGACGGAAACTGCGCGCACGGTGACCTCACCTGGCGAGAGAAAAAATGAAGTCACCCGTGATACGCGCGCGCCGCTGGGCCTGGACGGATCGTCATCCGGCCTCAAAATCAACAACTCGAGGTTGGTGTAGGTCGGAACGCCACAAAAGACGGCCGCGCCATCCGCATCAGTCATTGTTTCGACACCGCTGAACTGCTTGCCGGCGTCCTGCCCATCGTTCGTGAAGGTCGGAAGTTGCGCGGCCTGGGTGACTGGCACTTTGCGGATGGCACCGGACCAGCGGAGCCACACCGGAAGCCGGGCGAGGGTCCCCCCACTGTCCATATGGGTTACCAGCACCCGCACCGTGGCAAGATCCGGATCCGGCCTGGCGCCGCCGCATAACGTCTCGAGGAGCTGGCTTGTTGTGATTGCGCGCAGGCTGGCGCGATACACCTGGCCGGCGGCGAGTGTGAGCGGTTCATCATCGACCATCTGGCCAAGACCCGCGTAGTCCGGATGGGAAGCGAGCAGAGTGTACGCACCGGGAGGTATGCTGTCGAAACGGAAGGCGCCTGACGAGTCTACCGCGACGGCGAACGGAGTCCCCGACAGCGACACGAGGCTGCCGAGGAGGGGCGCTCGACCGGTGCTGTCCAGAACCGCTCCGGCAATAGCACCAGGCTTCTCCCACGACTGCAGACCTGGCGTGAACAGCCCACCGCCTTCTTCGATTATCCGGTACACGTACGCCCTCCGCGACGTCGACACCACTCCGCCACGCGAGACCGCCACGGGTTCGATTTCCGGGAATTGCGGCATGCGAATGAACCAGCGTCTGACGACCCACGCCCCCGATTCATGTCGGAGAAAGTGCACCTCACCGCCGAGGTGCGGATTGCGTGGGATCGTGATGAGGTTCGCATAGCGGAACTCGACGAACCGAAGCTCGAAGTTCCCGGCGTCGATCCAGATCGTTCCATCGATGCTGCCCGTGTTCCGGCCTCGCCTCGGCCTGAACTCCAGCCCATGCATTCCCCGGTATCGACCGCTCCCGGTGACGAGTTCAAAGCAGTGACCGGATTGGAAAGCGTCCGACAACAGTGCGTCGGCGTCCGGCCCGTAGAAGACCAGGGTGTCGGCATCCTGGGCGCGCCAAAAACCGACTTTGGCGAGCGAATCACCGCTGATGCTTCGCATTGGGCGATCGTACAGACCCTGCGCGACCGATCGCTGGTCCTGAAGAATCCTCAGCGACTGCGGCTCCAGCGAACGGTTGTAGAGAGTGAGCCAGCCCGAGATCAAGTGCTGTTCCCGGGACACTTCGGCGGCGAGAAGAGCCGTCCGAACCTCATCCCACAGCGCGACGATCGTCCGGAATTGACTCTGTTTTGGAATGCAGAGATTGTTCGCCGCCACCCGAACCACCGGCAACCTGTAATCGAACCGCGCCAGAACGATGTCGATCCGTTTCGTCTCTCCCGTGCGAACTTCGAACACCGGCGCCTCAAATCGGGCGACTCCAATTCGTTTGGCGCTCAGCGCATACGCACCTGCACCGGGCAGCGCCACCGCATATTCTCCCCGAGCGTTCGTCAGTGCATGCCGGGCTTCAACAGGTCGCAGCGAGTCCCCGAAACTCGCGACACTGACGACCACGCCAGGCACTCTCGCGCCGCTGACCCGCTCGATCACCACACCCCTGACAACCTGTGCGGCGGCGAGTTGAGGCATGATGCTGGCTATTCCGACAACGACGGCTTTCGAGCGCACGCGACCTCCGAACGGCGTCATCCTGAACGTGTCGAAGCACAGTCCGAGCAATGGGGTCAGACTCCATTGATCGGGGGAACCGAGGCGGAAGCAATGGAGTCTGACCCCATTGCTCCTATTGCTCCTGTGGGCTTAACGCACTCCTAACGCAGTTTGAGTCGTAAGCTCACGGGCGGGTCGTCCTGCCGCTCGCGGTATCCAGCCCGGCCGCACGGCGCTCGAGTTCCGTGGCCTCCGATGCACGACCCATGCGGCGAAGCAGCGCCGAGTACTCTTGCAGGGTTTCGAGGAGATCCCGATTGTTCGCGCCCGGCGCCGCCGTGCGAATGCTCAAGGCTCGCCGGAAGAGAGCTTCCGACTCCGTCAACTGGTTGCGGTCGCGCTGCACACCTGCCAGGGCGTTGAGCGTGTTCGCAATGCTCGGATTGCCCGCGGCCAGAATGCGTTCCTTCACGCTCAGGGCCTCCCGCAGGAGCCGTTCCGCCTCGTCATGGCGACCCTGTCTCCAATGCGTCTCGCCCAGGTTGTTCAGGATCTCGCCATAGCGGACATGACTTCGTCCGAGTGCTTTCTCGTAGATCGCCCGCGCGCGGCTGTACAGCGCGAGTGCATCAGCGTACCGGCCCTGCTGGTACGCCACCGCCCCAAGATTATTCAGCGTCGCGCCAACGTCCGGATGATCCCCGCCAAACAGGCGCTCCTGTATGTCGAGGGCCCGCTGCCAGAGCGGTTCTGCCTGGTCGTATCGACCGGCCCTGAAGTGAACGCCGCCCAGGCCGCGCAGGTCGCGCGCCGTCCGCGGATCATCCGGGGACCGCACCCGCGCATCGAGTGCGACGAGGTGGCGATAGAGCGACTCCGCATCCACGAGCCGGCCCTGGCGCACGCGGAGGGCCGCGAGTCCCCCGAGGGTGGTCGCGACATCGATGTGATCGGGACCGAAGACCGAGTCGCGAATGCTGAGCGCCTCGGCATAATACCGGTCCGCGTCATCAAAACTTCCCTTTTCGCGGGCCACGTCGCCTAACGCGCTGAGCACCTCGGCCACCGAGGGGTCCCGCGGACCCAGTTCCCGTTCGCGGAGGCGACGGGCGTCCTCCAGCAGATCCCGCGCCGGGTCCAGCAATCCGAGGGCGAAATGCACCGTACCGAGCGTGTACATCATGCGCGCTTGCAGCACCGGCTGCGAGGCGAGCCGGCGCCGCGCCAGTTCAACGCCGCGGTCGAGGATTTCACGAGCCGTCACCGAGTCGCCTCGTGAACGTCCAGGGTCCGAATTCTCGAACAGTTCCACCAGGAAGCCAGTCACATACTGGGCCGCCGCTGCCTCCTGCGCCGCCCGATGCTCTGCCCTTGTCGCGCGCACAAAACCGACGGCAGCCAGGACGGCAAAAGCCACGACCGCGACACTCACTGCACCGGCGGTGATCACGCCGGTGCGATGGCGCTTGACGAACTTGGCCATCCGGTAGCGTGCACTGCGCGGGCGGGCCAGAACCGGTTCGTTCGCGAGATGGCGACGGAGGTCGGCCGCCAGCCCGTTCGCCGTCTCGTAGCGCCGGGAACGATCCGGCTCCATCGCCTTCATGACAATCCAGTCGAGGTCACCCTTGAGCTCGCGACGAAGAGCGCCCGGCTCGGTGCTTCGCGAGTTCGCCACGACGGTCTGTTCCGCGCCGAGCGTCATGAGCTTCTCGCTCGGCGTGGGAGGTGAGGTGTCACCGGCGGCGAGACGCGCCATGAAGGAGTGCACACCCAGCTGGGCGGGATCGATGGGAAGGCGGCCGACCAGCAGCTCGAAAAGGATGATGCCGAGGGAGTAGATGTCCGTGCGCGTGTCCACGTCCACCGCGGCGGAATCTGCCTGCTCGGGACTCATGTAAGCGGCGGTGCCGATCATCTGGCCCCACTGCGTGACCAGCGTCCGCTCGGTCAGCTGATTGCCGACCGCCTTGGCGATCCCGAAATCGATGATCTTCGGCTGCGCCACGCCGTCCTGCTCGCCCACGAGGACGTTCGTCGGCTTGAGGTCCCGGTGAATGACGCCCTTCTGGTGCGCGTGCTGCACGCCGTGGCAGACCGCGATGAAGAGCTCGACACGCTCGGGAACGGACAGGCGATGTGCATCGCAGTACTGCGTAATGGGGAGCCCACGGACCAGCTCCATCGCGAAATAGGGCTGGCCGGACTCGGTGGTGTCGGCGTGGAGGACCTTGGCGATCGCGGGATGGTTCATCACCGCGAGCGCCTGCCGTTCCTGCTCGAACCGGGCGACGACATCGCGCGTGTCGCGACCCGCACGCACAACCTTGAGAGCCACGCGTCGCCTGACCGCGCCGGTCTCCTCGGCCTCGTAGACCATGCCCATCCCACCCTCGCCCAGCACCTGCAGGATGCGGTAGGCGCCGATCCGCTCGGGGAGAGGAGGTGGGGGTCCGGAAACGGTCGTCCTGGTCATCGCAAACAGGGTAATGAAACTGCGTGGACCGCGCCCCCCGCCGGTCCAGCGTCAGTCCACTACGATGTCCGGATCAATGGTGAAGGACTCCGTTCCGGCACTGGTCGTGCACTGGCCCGTGAGGGTGTACCGATAAGTGCCCCTGGCGCCCGTGTGCGTGAGGGTGAATAAGGCATTGTCCTGCAGAGTGTACGACCCGTTCTGCGGCGCCGGGGTGAAGTCCCATCGGGCAGCGTCCTTGGGGGTGAGCGTCAGCGTAGTGATGCCGGATCCGCCGCCGTTGAACCTGATGCCGATCGTGTTGCCCGGCAACTTGTGAATTACCCACCCGTTGATGTTGACGTTCACCCTCCGTGCCGTGCAGAC
>DAIUET010000177.1:0-6910 GCA_036845045.1 Gemmatimonadaceae bacterium
TTGCGGGCCGACTGACCCGGTTGGCGGACCAGTCTCCTTCGGCGCGCGAGCGCAGCTTTGCAGCGTGTGGGGATTCGCCGATCCCGCTGGCACGGGCGGCTCACCAGGCGCTCCGCAGGCTGGTTCTTACCACCTGGTATGGCACCGACACCGGACGGTCCGAAGTGGGCGTGCATCCGCCACTTCACACCCGCTCCCCGAAGTTCCCGTGGGAAGGGCCACTCCCAGACGATCGCACGTCCAGGATGGAAGTCGTAGCGCGCGCGCCCGCCGGCGCTGGCATCCCCGGATCGGATCCACGACCGCGGCCGATACCGGGCGCTGTCGCCACTCCGGAATCGGTTTCGGGGGATCTCACCCTGACGGTGGATGTGGTGGTTATCGGCAGTGGTGCGGGCGGCGCGGTGGCCGCTGCTCGCTTCGCCGAGTCCCGGCGCGAAGTCGTGATTCTCGAGGAGGGTGAGTATCTCCACGCACCCGACTTCACCGAGAACGAGGCGGACCTGATGCCGCGACTGTTCGCGGAACAGGCGATGCGCGCGACGGTGGACGGATCGACCTCCCTGCTGCAGGGTGGTGCGGTTGGCGGCGGCACGACGGTGAACTGGATGCTGATGCTGCGGCCTGCGGACCACGTGCTCGACGAGTGGATGCACGGCCTGCACATCCCGGGATTCGCTCCGGGGGATGTCGTTCGACACGTCGACCGCGTCGGCGCTGAGGTTCGTGCGTCCATCGTGCCGGAGGAAGCGCGTTCCCCGTCGAACCGCGCGATCATCGAGGGGGCGACTGCTCTCGGTTGGCGCGCGCGAGCGGCGGAGATCAATGCGCAGGGATGCGTTCGTGCAGGCACCTGCTCGCTAGGCTGTCGCTACGAAGCCAAGCAGGGAGGGTTGCTGACCTTCCTCCCTCGCGCCTTCGCCGCGGGCGCGCGGCTGTACTCCGGCGCTTCCGTTGACCGGATCGAGATCGCCGAGCGTGATCGTGGTGCACACAGCGGGACTCCGCCGCTGAAACGGGTCCGCGCGACCGTTCGAGACCCGCGCACCGGCGAGATTCGCGGCCGGATCACCGTGCACGCACCGGTCGTGGTGCTGGCTGCCGGTGCGGTGGGAACGCCGGTGATCCTCCAGCGCTCGGGGCTTGGCGGCGGCGGCGTCGGTCGTTACCTGCGGCTGCATCCAACGACGGTCGTCATCGGCCACTACGCGGACGTGACGTATCCGCTGGCCGGCATTCCGCAGGCCGTGCTCTGCGATGAGTTCGTCCGCCGCGATGTCAACGGGTACGGATTCTGGATCGAGTGTCCCGCCCTGCTGCCGGCGCTGGCCGCGGCAGCGCTGCCTGGATTCGGCGCGGCGCATCGTACGCTCATGCACCAGCTGCCCCATACCATTCCGTTCATCGTGCTCGTGCGCGACGGGTCCGGGACACGGGACTCCATGGGTTCGGTCCTGCTGGATCGCGGTGGTCGTGTCCGCATCCGGCATCGGCTGTCGGCGGCGGATCGCGAGAACCTGCGACACGGCATCGAGGCCGCCGCGCGACTGCAGTTGGCGGCGGGCGCTCACGAGGCAATCTCGCTTCACCACCGGCCGATACGGGCGACCGGCGAAGCTGGCCTGCAGGCCATGCGGCTGGCCTCGGTGGCCCCGAATCGCGTCGCCCTTTTCAGCGCCCACGTGAACGGGACGTGTCGCCTGGGCGTGCTCCCGGCAACGTCCGGGTGTTCCCCGACGGGAGAGCGTCACGGCGTGCGCGGCCTCTACGTCATGGATGGATCGCTGCTCCCCACCGCACCCGGCGTGAACCCGCAGTGGACGATCATGGCGTTGGCCAGCCTGCTGGCCGAACGCGCCGCGAGTTGAGATGTTCAGGGTGAGACAGAAGGCCGCTTCCCGAATCCACCATCCGCCACCGTCATCATGCTGAGTCGCCGCGATTTTGCGCGTGTGTTCGCCCTCTCGGGAAGTGCGGCGCTCCTGCCGGGTCGCGCGTGGGGGGATGACGACTTCGACGTCACCACGGCGCCACTGCCGCCGCGGCCATTCGCGCCTGACGAGAAGTACTGGCAGGACGTGCGCGCGCGGTACCTGCTCCCGCGCGACGTGATTTTTCTCAACGCCGCCAATCTCTGCCCGTCCCCGCTACCGGTCGTGGAATCGTTGTACCAGTCCACAAAGAGCTACGAGGCCAATCCCAGTCCTTCGGTTCGGTCGGGTCTGATGCGCGACGGCCGCGAGACGGCTCGCCAGCTACTCGCGGACATGCTCGGCGTGACGAAAGAGGAGATCGTCATCACGCGAAACACCAGCGAGGGGAACAACTTCGTGTCCAGCGGCCTCGCCCTTGGCCCGGACGACGAGGTGATCGTCTTCTCCGACAATCACCCGACCAACCTTATCGCCTGGCGCGAGAAGGCCGCGCGGTTCGGATTCACGGTCACCACGGTGCAGCACGTGGTCCCGCATCCCGGCGCCGCGTATTACGTCGACCTGTTCGCGAAGGCGATCACGCCCAGGACGCGGCTGATCGGTTTCACGCACCTGACGAGCAACTCCGGCGACCTCTTCCCGGCGAAGGAGATCTGCGCGATGGCACGCTCGCGCGGCGTGCTGACCCTCCTCGACGGCGCGCAGACGTTCGGCGCGCTCGACGTGAACCTCGGTGACATCAGGCCGGACTTCTATACGGGCTCGGCGCACAAGTGGCCGTGTGGGCCCAAGGAGTGCGGCGTGCTGTTCGTGAACAGCGAGGTTCACGAGCGGATCTGGCCGAGTGTCATCGGCGTGTACGCGGGTGCGGTGGGGATTTCGCGGAAGCTGGAAGGGATGGGTCAGCGTGATGACGCGCGGCTCGTCGCATTCGCCGAGTCGTTGCGGTTCAGGGAAGCGATCGGGCGCAAGGTGATCGAGGAACGGCTGCGACAGCTGTCCGGCTTCCTGATCACGGAGTTGAAGAAGCTCGAGGGGGTGCAGGTGTACACCGACCCCGCGCTGGACCGGTCGGCAAACCTGGTGGTGTTCAAGCCGGGGACCCTGGACCCGCGCCGCTTTGCCACGGCGCTCGCCGAGAAGGACGGAGTGATCGCCACGGTGCGCGCCGGCCAGGATCGTCCCGGCCTTCGTGTCTCTCCGCACCTGTACAACACGATGGACGAAATGCAGCGCCTCATCGCCGCGACGAAGAAGTATCTCGCTTCCGGCGTCTGATGCCGGTGGCTGGCACCTACCCCGTTTGAAGGCTCCGGAAAGATTGAAACACGGAGTTCACGAAGGTCACGAAGTGAACCTATCAGGATGATCGGATGTCGTTAGGCGCCTTGCTGATGAGCGATAGCCGTCCTTTGTGACCTCTATGATGTCCGTGTTAAAGGCTTTTCTGGGAGCTCTGGCGTGCGCCGGCATCGTACGTGCGGCACAGGCGCAGCAGCCGACGGCCTTTACGAACGTGACCGTCATCGACGGTCGCAGCCCGACACCGCGGGAGAATCGCACCGTCGTGGTTCGTGGCACGCGCATCGTTGCCGAGGGGCCATCGGCATCCGTAAGCGTTCCCGCGGGTGCCCGCATCCTCGACGGGCGTGGCAGGTTCCTCGTCCCCGGATTCTGGGACATGCACGTGCACACCGTGATGCCCGGTGGCCGCGACGTGCTGCGGCTCTACATCGCCAACGGCGTGACCGGCGTGCGCGACATGGCCGGCGACTGGCAGCGCCTGACGGCACTTCGCGCCGACATCGCCCGGGGGGCACTCATCGGTCCGCGGATCGTCGCGTCGGGACCGTACCTGGAAGGCGGTGACCAGCCCATCGCGCACCTCCTCGTGAAGACGCCTGCCGATGCCGCGGCAGCCGTCGATTCGCTCGTCAGGCTCGGCGTCGACTTCGTCAAGGTGCATGGCCAGCTCTCGCCCGAGTCGTACTTCGCCATCGCCAGGGCCGCGCGGGCGCGACGGATTCCGTTCGCCGGCCATGTATCGCGCGCCGTCGGCGCCGCGGCGGCGTCCGATTCCGGGCAGGCCAGCATCGAGCACCTCCTGGCCATCCCGAATCCGTGTAGCGCGGCCGAGGTGACGGAACTGGCGCCGCGCTTTCCGGTGCAAGCCGCGTTAGGCCGGTGTGACACCGCGGACCAGGCGCCACTCTATGAACGCCTGAAGCGTAACGGCACCTGGGTCGTCCCCACCCTGGTCGCGCAAGTCGAGATCGCGCGATGGCCGAAGCGCGACCTGCCCGGCGACTCGGTGGCGCGCTACCTCCCCGATTCCCTGCGCCGGCTCGTTGCCGCGATCTTTCCGATGGTGGACAGCGTCCCACCCGACGCGGAGGTCACCGGCCGCCGGCTGTTCGACAAGCGCGTAGCCGTGACCGGGGCGCTCTTTCGCGCCGGCGTCGGCATCCTGCCGGGCACGGACGCGCCACTGCGTAACAGCCCGCCGGGATTCGGACTGCACGAGGAGCTGCTCCACTTCACCCGGGCCGGGCTGACCCCGTTCGAGGCTCTGCGCGCCGCCACGCTGGAACCGGCCCGGTTCCTTGGCCTGGCGGATTCGTCAGGCACCATCGAGGCCGGCAAGGTCGCTGACCTGGTGCTGTTGACCGCCAATCCGCTGCTCAACATCCGCAACGCCAGCCGGACGGCGTTCGTGGTCGCCAATGGAAGGTTGTATGCTGTCCGACGAGATGCGCGCGGTCGTCTGGTCGACGTGGTTCCCTGACGAGTCCTGAGATGGGAGAGTCGATGTCGAGCCTCGATCTCCCATCTCCCCTTTCAACTTTCAGCTTTCAACTCTCAACTTCTGTCAGGGACTCGCATTCACCTGCGCCATGATCGTCACGTCGATCGACATGCCCCCCACGGCCGGCTGCGATAACGCGCCGCCGTGGCAGATCACGACCGGCTGCTCGTTCTCGATCAGGTCCATCATGGTCGTGACGGCCGTCGGGTTGAGCGTCAGCGTGCCGCTGTTGCCGAGCAGCCGCTGGGGCACGTTGAAGGTCGACCATGGGCCGGAATACGTGACCAATGGGATCAGGGAATTCTCGTTCGACCCGATCCGGACCTGACCGTTGACGATGTTGCCGCCGAACACGCCGTTGGCCTCGAGGATGATGTCGACCAGCTGGCCGCCACCGGTGATATCGAAGTCGGCATCGACGTAGTCGCCGGGGGACTTGGTGATGCAACCCGGGCCGAAGGTCGTCGTCCCCGGCGTCACGTTGAACGTGTTCCTGATGTCGTTCACGTTCACCGCCACCACGAAGGGGTCGGTGATCTCGAAGCAACTCGCCGCCAGGCCGCTCATCGCGACCAGCGCGACCAGCGCTGTCTTCGTCACTCGCGCACGCATATCAGTCTCCTGCAGCTCGGTTGAGCTCGCGGGTAAGGGTCGTCAAGCGTCAGAATCCGAACCGAAGGCCGCCGGCGTAGCTGATGATGTCGCCGAACGCCGCGTCACCGAACAGGCGCACAAAGCCGAAGTTGAGGGCGGCGCCGGCACGGAACCGGATCGAGCGGTCCACGTCCACGTCCACATCCACGCTTCCCGGAGCGCTCGGGTCCGTGGACGTATAGGTGAGGTTCATCGTCCCGCCTTCGGACACCAGGCCGCCCGAGACCCCAACCAGCCCGAACGACTTGCCCACGTTCACGCCGAAGGACGTCGAGCTGAGGTCCACGATGTCGCCGAACTTGAGCGAGTTGAAGGACCCCGCGATCGAGATGTCGAGCGGCATCCCGATGATGTACTGCGAGATGCTGTGCTGCACCCCGATGCCTAACAACGTCAGGTCGGGAAAGTCCTCCTCGTCGAGAAACGGCACCATGGACGATGACGCGTACCGGACCACCAGCTCGGTGCCGAACAGCCCGCCCACGCGCAGCTGCGGCGCCGCCGTCGGGAAGTAGTCCGCGTCGACGAGACCGTCGGCGCCGCGATACGAAAGGCCGGGGATGGTGCTGTGCTGCACCGGCTGCGCCGGACCGCCGAAGATCGTCGGCGTCTCGTGCGTTGCGGGCTGGAATCCGTCCGGCGTGTTCGCCGTGTACATCCGCATGCTTTCGTCGATCGCGGCGGTCATGGCCACGGCCTCGAGGCTGAGCGAGAACTTCCTCGGCGACGAAATGCTGTTGATGTAGCCGATCGAGAGATTGGCGACGAGCGCGTCAGCCAGCGGCTGGATGTAACCCTGAATCCTCGCCCCGCTGTACTGCCGGATGGCCGACTCGAGGCCCGACTGCCCTCGAGCGGGAGTCGCCGTCGCCAGGACCGCGAACGCGACTCCCGAGATCGCGGCGGCACGCCGCGCGTAAACAGACGTCATTCATTCCTCCACACCAGGAGTAAACCAGGTGGCCGACCCTTCGGCACACCTCGATCGGCAGGATGCGCAATCGTTGGAGAAGTCTAGTGCGCAGACTGCCGTCGAGGTGCAGGAGATTCAATTCACCGACCGGGGACGAAACGCCAGCGCGCGTTGACCATCGCCATGACCGTTACTGCACCGGGCGAGACCGGAGTCGGAGCGGCGGCGGATTGCATCCTCGCCATTGCCATGTCGCCCGCAAAGAACGGACGGTATTCACCCGGCTGCGTGCCCAGCTCGATGAGCTCGCCGAGCCGGCCACCGGCGGCTTCAGCCATCACTTCCGCCTGACGACGCGCATTGGCGACCGCATCACCGAGCGCCTCGGCCTGCGCCGCCGTGCGATCAGTCAGGTCATACTGCAGCTGATTGATGTTGTTGGCGCCCGCGCCGAGTCCCGTGTCGATGATCCGGCCGACCTGGTCGAGCTGCCGCGTGGTCACCGTCACCAGGTTGGCCGCCACGTACTGGGTGTCGGCCTCGTTCCGGCCGAAATGCAGACCCAGCGAATACCGCGCCGTGGCAATGTCGCGCTCGGCCACT
>DAIUET010000178.1:0-6892 GCA_036845045.1 Gemmatimonadaceae bacterium
GTATCGCTTCAACTGGAACACGCCCATCCTGTTGTCGCCGCACAACCCGCGCACCATATGGATGGGAGGCAACCGGCTGTTCCGGTCGGATAACCAGGGCGACTTGTGGACCGCGAGCGTCGACCTCACCCGGCAGGTGGATCGCTGCCGGATCACGGTGATGGGCGCCCCCGGCACGACCGCGCAACTCTCGAAGAACGACGGCGTGAGCGCATTCAGCACGGTCATCTCCATTTCCGAGTCGCGCGCCGTCGCGGGCGTGGTGTGGGCCGGCACCGACGACGGGCTCCTGCAACTGAGCCGGGACAACGGCGCGACCTTCACCGAGGTCGGGAAGAACATCACTGGTCTGCCCGCCGGCGCGCTCGACGGCGACAACCCGTACTGGATCTCGCGTATCGACGCGTCACACTTCGATCCGGCCACGGCGTACGTCGCGATCGACGGGCACCGGAGCAACGACCTGAAGCCGTACATCTACGTCACGCGCGACTTCGGCCGGACCTGGACGCCGATCACCAACGGATTGCCGCCGTATGGCAACGTCCAGGTCGTACGAGAGGACCCGAAGAATCGCGACCTGTTGTACGCCGGCACCGAGTTCGGCCTGTTCATTTCGCTCGACGGTGGGAAGAACTGGGAGCGTTTCATGAACAACTATCCCGTGGTTCGCACCGACGACATCCTCATCCATCCGCGCGACGGTGACCTCATCGCCGCCACGCACGGTCGCAGCATCTGGATCGCTGACGATATCACGCCGCTGCAGCAGTTGACGCCCGCCGTGGCCGGCGCCGACGCCCACCTGTTCGACGTGCGACCGGCCGTCGCGTACCTGAGCGACATCCGCCTCGACGTCTCGACCGGCGGCGAGAAGCAGTTCGAGGGAGAGAACCCCCCGCGCGGCACCGCCATCCAGTTCCACATCCGGGCCGGTGTCACCGGCGACGCGAAAGTGACGATCACCGATCCAGCCGGTCGGTCGTTATGCGAGACGACGGTGCCGGCACGCCCCGGCATCCACCGCGTGCAGTGGACGCTCGTGACGCCGCTGCTGACCGCATCCGGCGCCGGTCGCGGCGGACGGGGTGGAGGCGCCGGCGGCGCCCCGGCGCCGGCCCCACAGGCTGCCGGTCCGGCACCTAACGTGAGCTGCACCGGGGCCACCGGTGGCCGCGGCGGTGGCGGCGCGGGCGCGGCGCCCGGAAGCTACATCGCCAGGCTCACCGTGGGCGGCAGGGAATACGTGAAACCGGTGACGGTGCTCGAGGACCGGTGGATGAACGACAGGTGACGGATGGCGGGGGACGGGAGAGTCCTCTCTTGCGGCGGCCACCCGTTGTGCGCACCGTCAGGCTGTGACCACGCCAGCTGCATCCCCCGCGTCCGCCCCCTCTCAGGCGCCCCCCGCGTCAGCCGCGTCCCCCCCGTCCGATCGCCCGCCACTCGACGAGGAGATCGAGGTATTCGGATTGTCGCACCAGGGCAAGGTGCGCAAGGAAAACCAGGACCGATTCCTCATTGCGACCATTCACAAGCGTGTGAACGTCGTGGCCAGCAACCTGGAGGCGACGGACCGGCTTCCACAGGGCGAGGAACGGCTCGCGTACCTCGCCATGATCGCTGACGGCGTGGGCGGTGGCACCGGCGGCGCGGAGGCGAGCGCCATGACGCTCGAAACGGTGATGCAGTACGTCAACGACAGCATGCTGGTCTACTACGGTGCCCGCGTGGGCGAGGCGGAGTTCACCGAGCTCCTGCAGGCAGCCGCGATGCGCGCCCACGAAGCGGTCGTGCAACGCCGGGCGGAACTGGGCACCTTGGGCACGATGGCCACGACCCTCACCCTCTTCATCGGCGTCTGGCCGACGTACTACCTGCTCCAGCTCGGCGATTCGCGCTACTACGTCTGGCGTGGCGGCAAGCTCAGGCAGGTGACGCGCGACCAGACCCTGGCGCAGGACCTGGTGGATGATGGTGTGCTGACGCGCGCCGCGGCCGCGAAAACACCGATGGCCAACGTGCTGTCGAGCGCCATCGGTGGCGACAAGAGCGTTCCCGTCGTGACGCGCCTCCGGGCCGACTGGCACAACGTGCACGTGATGTGCTCCGACGGGCTCACCCGGCACGTCAGCGACGAACGGATCGCCGAGGTCGTGGGGACGATGACGGGTGCCAGGCAGGCCTGCGAGCAGCTGCTGCAGGACGCGCTCGACGGCGGCGGGACCGACAACATCACCATCATCATCGGCCGCGCGGTGCGGCGCCCCCCGGCAACCGCTGCCTAACGACCTTCCTTCCGCCTCGGCAACGGCCGTCCGCGGACCGTGGGCGGGAATTGCTTCTTTACGAAGGCGAGTACCTCCGACCGCACCGCGTAATAGATCGCCATGCCGTGGTCGTCGCCGGGGATGATGGCCGCCGTGACGTGCTTCAGCCCCTTACCCCATTCGCTGATATGAGCCGCGCCGCCGAACGGATCCTTCTCCGATGACGCGAGCAGCATGGGCATCGCAAGCGCCTTGCAGTTCTCGCGGATCCGTTCCTGCGCATCGTTGGAATGGGCCGGGGCGCCCGCTGCGCCGAACGTGACGATCGCGCGAACCGCCTTCTCGATCCGCGGCGCGGCAAGCAGCACCCCGGTACCGCCGACGCTTGCTCCAACCAGCAGGACACGATCCGCGTCGATGAAGTTCTGGTACATCCCCCACGCCGTGACGCGCACAATGTCGTCGGCAATGTGCGAGAACCCCACGCTGGCCGCGCTCCCCATGAACGCTTCACCGAAGGCCGCCATGTTCGGCTCGGCGGGCGTCGGCGCGACCAGGGCGCCCGACGTCGTCCAGATCGACTTTCCGTGGCCACGCAGGTCGAAGGCCAGTGTCGCGATGCCGAGTGCGTGGAGGTCCGCGCAGAACGGCATGAAGCTGTCATGCGTGGAGGGATACTGGTGGGCAAGGACCGCCAGCGGATACTTCGTGCCCACATGGCCATGCGGGTACGTGAGCGTTCCGCGCAGGATGAGTCCGTCGGCGGCGGGGATGGCGAAGTGCAGTGGGGCGAGTGCAGGGTAGCGGGTCATGAGTGCAGTCGTGAAGGTTCGTGAAGAGCGTACCACGACGGGAACCTGCCGGGTAGATGCGATCGACAGTCGACCCCGGCTGTCGTGTCCGCCGCCGGTCAGCCACATTCGGTGATGCATCGAAATCTCGCGCTCGTCCTGCTGCTCGGTTCGACGGCTCTCATCGCCGGTTGCACGCCGCCCCCGGCGAGGCCGCCTCGACCGGAACGCCTCGTGCCCGTCATTCCCGCCCCGCACGTTACCCGCCCGGGATTGGGCAGCTGGACGGCGCCCGACACGCTGGACGTGTACGTCGCCGACACCGCGAACGCCGGGTTGAAGGCGTTAGGCATGCTGGCCGTGGAGATCACCGGCGAGGCCCTGGGCCGGCCGCTCTCCCTCGCCACCGGCCGCCAGGTGCGCGCCGGCGCCGTGCAGCTTCGGCTGATCCAGCCGCTGGTGGCCGAGAAAGAAGGATCGTACACGCTCACCGTCGCGCCCGAGGGCATCGAGGTCACCTCCTCGTCAGGCGCGGGGCTGTTCTATGGCCTGCAGACCCTCCGGCAACTGCTCGACGACGCGACGGCGCGGTGCGCGGGGGGGCGCTGCCCGCTCCCCGCGACGCGCATCCCTTCGGTGACGATCGTCGACACCCCGCGGTTCGCCTGGCGCGGCCTCCACCTCGACGTCGTGCGGCACTTCCAGCCGGTGTCGTTCGTGAAGAAGTACATCGACGTCATGTCGCGCTACAAGCTCAATACGTTCCACTGGCACCTCACCGACGACCAGGGCTGGCGCATCGCGATCCGGCAGCATCCCCGCCTGACGAGTGTGGGCGGTTGCCGGAAGGAGACGATGGTCGCCAGGAACTTCGAGCCGTACGTGGGCGACAGTACGCCACACTGCGGCTTCTACACCCAGGACGAGATCCGCGACGTGGTGCGGTACGCCGCCGAGCGGTACGTCACCGTCGTGCCGGAAATCGAGATGCCGGGGCATGCGAAAGCGGCGCTGGCCGCGTACCCCGAGCTGGCCTGCACGCCGGGTCCATTCGAGGTGCGCACTACGTGGGGTGTCGACGACGACATCTTCTGCCCGGGTGACTCGACGTTCGCGCTGCTCGAGGACGTGCTGACCGAGGTGATCGAACTCTTCCCCGGTCGATACATCCACGTAGGTGGCGACGAGGCGCCGAAGACGCGCTGGAAGGCGAGTCCGCTGGCGCAGGAGGTCATCCGCCGTGAGGGGTTGAAGGATGAGGCGGAGCTGCAGAGCTGGTTCATCCGGCGCATCGAGCGCTTCCTCAACTCGAAGGGGCGTCGCCTCATCGGGTGGGACGAGATCCTCGAGGGTGGGCTGGCGCCCGAGGCCACGGTGATGTCGTGGCGTGGCACGAGCGGCGGCATCGCGGCGGCCCGGCAGGGGAACGACGTGATCATGTCGCCCAACTCGCACCTGTACTTCGATTACTACCAGGGAGACGCCCGGTTCGAGCCGCTCGCGATCGGCGGGTTGAATCCCCTGGAGCGCGTCTACGCGTACGAGCCGGTGCCCGATTCACTCACCGCCGCCGAGGCGACGCGCATACTCGGCCCGCAGGCCAACCTGTGGACCGAGTACCTCAAGACGCCTGACGCGATCGAGTACATGGTGTGGCCGCGCGCGCTGGCGCTGGCCGAGCTCGCGTGGTCGTCACGCGAGGCGCGAGACTGGGAGAGCTTCCTGGCGCGGTTGCCCGGTGCATTCCGGTCGCTCGATCGACTGGGCGTGCAGTACCGTGTTCCCCATGTCGAGGGGTTGGAAGGTGACCGGTTGACGTTGTCGAGCAGTGTCGAGGTCCGCCTGACGACCATGATACCCGGCACGGAAATCAGGTACACGACCGATGGCTCGGACCCGACGCCGGCGAGTACGAAATACGAACGCCCGTTCCGCGTCGCGGTGACGGCGGAGGGGACACGCGTCACTGCGCGCGCCTTTACTCCGAATGGAAGATCGAGCCCTCCGCGGGCGGCCGTCTTCACCCAGACGAGCTATCGTCCGGCTGACCGGCTGGTCGTGGTGCAATCGGGTCTCCGGTATCAGTACCACGAGGCGTCGGTCACGACCACGCGCGCCATCGATGGGTTGCCCATGACGAGGGAGTCCATGGTGGCCGGCGTGGGTCGCAAGGGCGACGAGCGTGCCGAGCGTTATGCGATCAGGTTGAGCGGGTACATCCGGGTGCCTGACGATGCGTTGTATGAGTTCGCACTCGTGTCCGATGACGGGAGCAGCCTGGATATCGGCGACCGGACCGTGGTGGACAATGACGGGTTCCATGGAGACGAGCAGCGGACAGGCATGATCGCGCTGCGCGCGGGGCTTCATCCGATCACGGTCCGGTATTTCCAGGGGACTGGCGGGGCGTCGCTTTCATTGAAGTATCGGCGTGGGGAGGGGACCTGGCTTCCCGTTCCCGACTCGTGGTTTGTGCTGGCGGCGCTTCCCGGCCAGCGCTCCCGCGACGGGTCGTGATCAGTTCACGAGGACGGCACGTGCGAGGGGCTGGGACACGTCACCGTTAGGCGTGTAGTGTCAACTGTGACAGGACAACCCCATTGTGCGCTCAGCCGTGCTCCTGCCCCGAGCGCGTGTCCATCTCCCGCTCCGTGACCGACCGAACGTCCGATACATCGGGACGCGTCCCCGTCACCATGCCCTTCGCCAGTTCGAACAACACCAGCGGTTTCGGCTTGTTTCGCTTGCCATAAATGGCGCTTTTGACGTCGATGAGCAGTAATGCGAGCCGGGGATCGTCGGGGCCGCCATCCCGTGCTCCACCTTCGTCGCCGAACCATGCCTTCCAGTCGGCCTCATAGAGCTCGCGGATCATCGCGCGATCCTGCGAAATCGTCACCGTCCCACTGACGGAGACCCATTCCCAACTCTTCACGTTATAGTAGGCGAGCGCGACGTTCGGGTCAGCGACGAGTTCGTCGATCTTTTCGCTCTCGACGTCCGTCACGAACCACAGATCGGCACCGGGCTCGCGTTTCTGCGTAGCCATCGGTCGCGAGACGAGCCGCCCATCCTGCCGGCGTGTCGTGAACATCGCAATCTCAATGCCTTCGATGAGTCCGTAGAGTTCATCGAGCTTCTTCTCCAGAGGAACGTCGTTCTTCAACTCATCGGTCGTCATCACCACTCCGGCAGGCAGGAATTACGACCAGACACCTCAGGGCGCCGCGCGTTCCACGAATCTCGCCAGGGGACACCATGAGAACCCAGTACTTCACGGCAACGAGCCTTGACGGCTTCATCGCCACGGAGGATGACTCGCTCGACTGGCTGTTTCCGCTGGGAGATATCAATGAAACCAGCTACCCGACCTTTATCGCTGAGGTAGGTGCACTCGCGATGGGATCGGCGACGTATGAATGGATGCTGCGTCACGCCGATACCGTCGCGGCCCAAACCGGAACCCCGTGGCCGTACACGCAGCCGACGTGGGTTTTTTCCTCGCGGTCGTTGCCGGCGATTCCGGGTGCACGGTTGTTCTTCGTGCAGGGTGACGTCAGGCCGGTTCACACAGCAATGCGCGCCGCGGCGGGGAGCAGGAACATCTGGATCGTAGGCGGCGGCGATCTGGCGGGTCAATTCCACGACGCCGGCCTTCTGAACGAGATCATCGTCCAGGTGGCATCGGTTACGTTGAGTAACGGCAAGCCTCTGTTCCCTCGCCGGCTCGTCAGCCCACCGCTGAAACTCGTCTCAGTCCGGCAGGTCGGCTCCGGGTTCGCGGAATTGCGTTATGAGGTTCCCGCGAGGCCACGCTGAACATGAGGCTGC
>DAIUET010000179.1:0-6790 GCA_036845045.1 Gemmatimonadaceae bacterium
ACGACAACCGGACTGCGAGCGGCGTGATGCGCGATGGACGTCTGGAGCTTCGCCTTGACGCGCGCCTGGCGTTGTGGCATCCCGACGCCGAGGACGGACCCGGTGCGCCTACCCCCGCCTTCGCCGCGGACAATACCGCGCCGAGCATTCCGGGGCCGCTCGTGCGGGTGCGCGCTGGTACGACGGTTCGCGTGACGCTTCGAAACTCCCTCGCCGACACCCTGCGCGTGCAGGGGTTGCACCACCGTACCTCGGCCGCCGTGGAGGATGTCCCGGTCGTCCTCGCGCCTGGCGCGGTGCGGGAAGTCTCGATGCAGCTCGATGCGCCCGGCACCTACTACTATTGGGGCACGACAACGCGTCGTGCGCTGAACTTCCGCACGCTCGAGGATGCACAGCTCACGGGCGCGATCGTCGTGGACGAGGCCGGCGCGCCGCCACCGCCTGACCGCGTCCTGGTGATCGGGATGTGGACCGACACCGTGCATCGCTCCGGACTGCATCGCCGCCGCGTGCTGGCGGTGGTCAATGGCCGCTCCTGGCCCCACACGGAGCGGTTTCAGCACACGGTTGGCGACACCGTGCGATGGCGGGTAATCAACGCCTCGGCCGATTTGCATCCGATGCATCTGCACGGCTTCTACTTTCGCGTCGACGCGCGCGGCGACGGTCTCCGCGACAGCACGTATGCTCCGCCGGATCGGCCGATGGTGGTAACGGAGACCATGGGCTCCGGGGGGACGCTGCGGATGACATGGATCCCGGAGCGCGCCGGGAACTGGCTCTTTCATTGCCACATCCCCGAGCACTTCGGGGCGCGCGGACCGCTGGGGATGGAGCGCGTGCCCAGCGCGGAGGGACATCACGACCACGCGAAGGAAGGAATGAGCGGACTCGTGACCGGCGTGCACGTGCGTGCGGCGCCTAACGCACCGGCGCTGGCGGTACCCGCGGCGGAGGAGCGGCGCATCCGGCTGCTGGTGCGCGCAGGGACCGCCGGCACGGCTGTCGAGCCATCCTTCCATTACTCGCTTCATGAGGGCGGCGCCGAGCCGCCCCTCCCGGCGGGACGCGGCATCGGACCCACGCTCGACCTCGTGCGCGGCGAACCCGTTCGCATCACCGTCGTGAATCGCCTGCCCGAGCCGACCGCGGTCCACTGGCACGGCATCGAGCTCGAGAGCTACTTCGACGGCGTGCCCGGGTTCAGCGGCGATGGCGCGCGCGTCACGCCGCTCATTGCCCCCGGAGACTCGTTCACCGTACGCTTCACGCCGCCGCGCGCGGGAACGTTCATCTACCACACGCACGCCGACGAGGTGCGGCAGCAGCATGCCGGGCTCGCGGGTGCGCTCGTGGTGAGCGAGCGGGGCCGGTCGCGCGACCCCGTGCTCGATATTCCGTTGGTGATCACGGAATCCCGCTCGGCCAACGGAACGGTGACCACGCTGGTGAACGGCAGCGCCACTCCCGCGCCGCTCGAGCTGCGCGCCGGCACGACTTATCGGCTGCGGATCGTGCAGATGAGCGTCTCGCGCTCGGCGCTCTGGGCAGAACTGTGGCGCGACAGTGTGCGTGCGAGCTGGCGGCCCGTCGCGAAGGATGGCGCCGACCTTCCCGAGCCCGCCCGCGTGACTGGAGTCGCGCGTGTGCGGTTCGGGATTGGTGAAACGTTCGACTTCGAGTTCACCCCGGGTGTGACAGGTCCGATGCGGTTCGAAGTACGACAGGGGCTGCTCACTCCGGCACCGCCGCTGCTCGCGACGATGCCGATCAGCGTTCTGGCGGCGGAGCCGAAATCTCCGATCCGGTGAGGTCGCCCACGTTACGCCGAGACACGCGCCAACGCGCCCTCGTCCAGGAAAAGTGCCCTCATCCCGTCACCTGACGTGCGCGACGGCTGACGGTTACTCCTCGCGTAATGTTGCCGTGACGTCCACACGCAGCGCCGAACGCGCCGGCACGTAACAGGCCAGTGCGGCGGCGCTGGCGAGAAGCAGTGCGACCGCCGCGTATGTCGGCCAGTCCGCCGCGGTCATGTCGAAGAGGAGGGTCGACATCGCCCGCGAGAGCCAGAGCGCACCTGCGGTTCCGAGAACCAGACCGATCACGACGGGTCGCATTCCCTGGGCGACGATCAGACGCAAGACACTGCGGTTACTCGCGCCGAGGGCCATGCGCACACCGACCTCGGAGCGTCGCTGCGAAACGGCGTAGGAGAGCACGCCATAGACGCCGGCCAGCGCCAACACCAGCGCGACCGCGGCCAGCGCGCCGAGCAGCAGCATCGTGAACCGGCGCGACGCCACCGAGGCACCGACGACTTCGTCCATCGTCTGAACGTCCGAGATTGGAAGCGCGCGATCGACGTCGGCGAGGCGCGCCCGCAGCAGCGGCAAGAGCGTCGCCGTCGGCACCGACGAGTGCACGATGTAGTTCGCAGGGGACATGTTCGTGCCGTACGTCGGCAGGTAGACGGAGTACGACGGGTCGTCGGTCAGGCTCCAGTCCCGCATGTCGCTGACGACGCCGATGACCTCGCCGGTTGACTGTCCCTGCCCCTTCCAGAGAACCAGCTGCCGCCCGATCGCATTCTCGTTAGGCCACAGCAACTGGGCGATCCGGTTGCTGATGATCACCTTCCACGGGTTCCCGATCCGGTCCTGCTCGGTGAAGTCGCGGCCGGCGATCACGGACAGGCCTAACGTCCTGAAGTAATCGTTGCTGACGATGCGCCATCCGGCCCACGGGATCTCCTTCCCTGTCGCCTCGGGTCGATCGACGGCCCCGAAGCCCATTCCCGTTCCCGTGCCATTCATCGGTCGCATGTGGACGACCGCGGCCGAAGACACCTGCGGCATCGCCCGGATCTGTGCCAGGTAGTCGGTCATGAGCTGGCCGCTCCTGGTCCGGTCTGCAGCCGTTCGCGAGTTGGGGAACCCAACGGAGAAGACGAACCGCTGCGAGGTCTTGAAGCCACGATCGACGGACAGGACGCGGTCGAAGCTGCGGATGAGAAGCCCGGCGCCAACGAGAAGGATGAGCGAAAGCGCCACTTCGACGGTCACCAACGCGTTCCTCACACGCCCACCGCGCCGGTGGCCGACGTTTCGCTCTCCTTCACGAAGCGCGGTGACCATGTCCTCGAACGGCGTTCGCAACACCGGGACGAGGCCGGTGACGAGACTCGTGAGCAGCGCTGCACCAAGTGTCAGCGTGACAATCCATCCATCGACGCTGGCGTCGGCCAGGCGAGGGATGTCGCCGGGGTTGTATGTGCGGAGCAACCGAACCACGCCGTAGGCGATGAAGAGGCCCATGGCACCTCCCAGGATGCCCAACAGTCCGGATTCGGTGAGGGCCAGCTGCACGACGCGCGCGCGGGATGCGCCTAACGCTGACCGGAGCGCCCGCTCGCGGGCTCGCGTGGTGGACCGCGCCAGCAGCATGTTGGCCAGGTTGACGCAGGCGATGAGCAGGAGAAATACGACGGAGCCGGCCAGCACCCAGAGGGCGCGGCGCACGGAGTCGTCGGCCATCCACTGCTCGCTTGGCTGGATGGCGATGCCCATCCCTTTCGCTTCCGGATACGTCGACGAGAGCTGCGCAGCGATCCGGTCGAGGTCGGCCTGTGCCGTCGCCAGCGGGACGCCGGGCTTCAACCGGGCGATGACCGGCAGTTCCCAGCTGTCGCGATCGAGCTCCGCGGGTCGGACGAACGGAGTAAAAACCTCCGCCGCATCGAGCCACGGCGTTCCGGACGGGAGGATGCCGACGACCTGGTACGATTCATTGTCCAGCAGCACGTTGCGGCCGACGGCGGCGGAGTCGGCGCCGAAGCGCGAGTTCCAGAAGCTGTGGCTGAGCAGCGCGATACGCGGATCGTTCCCGGTGCGATCTTCCCCGTCGATGAACAGGCGTCCGACCGCCGGTCGGATGCCTAACGCTTTCCAGAATCCCACGGTGGCCGAGGCGACCGTGAGCCGGGCTGGTTCTCCATCGCCGCCCAGGTTTCGGGAAGCGAACCGGATGGCTCCAACGGCGTCGAAGCTCTGGTTCATGTCGACGACGTCGAAGAAGTTCGCGTACGTGAACGAGATGCTGAACATGTCGCGTTCGGGCCGTGTCTCGACCAGCGTGACCAGTCGTTCCGGCTGTGGGAACGGCAGCGGCCGGAGGAGGACGGAGCGGACAACGCTCGCGATCGACGCCGTGGCGCCGATGCCTAACGCCAGCGTGATCACGGCGATGGCGGTAAAGCCAGGTGTGCGCCGCAGCGCACGGGCGGCGTGTCGGAGGTCGGACAGCAACAGATTCATGGCTTTGTCTCCTGGAGGATCGGGCAACGCGCGCGGTCCTGGTGCGTCGAGCGGGCCGCCGAACGCGACCGCCATCCGGACGCGGAGGGCGAATCGTGGCAGCTGGCCCCAGTACCACCGGTTGGCACTGCCGCGTCCCAGCGTGAGCATGCGCTGGCGATGCAGGTCGGCGAGGTCGTCGAGGGCTTCGTCGCGGACATCGGCGGGCAGCAAAAGTCCGAGCAGGCGCTCGGCGAGGCGCGGAGGTCCGGCGCTCATCGGGACTCGGTGGCCGGCTTTGCCGGGCTCCACAGTTTTTCCAGGGTGCGTCGTGCGTCCCGGAGCCTGGCGTGGCCACTGGCAGTAAGCTCGAAGACGCGTCTTCCGCGCCCGCCTTCGCCCGGTCGGGGCTCGTGCTTCTTCGACTTCGTGAGGCCGCGTTGTTCGAGTCGGCGTAGTGCGATGAACACCGAAGCCGGCGACACGGGCTTGCCCGTAGCCTGCTCGAGTTCCGTTACTACGGGCGGCCCGTGAGCGCGACCGCCCAGCCGCTGCAGGGCCAGCATGACGTGGTGCTCGAATTCACCCAGTGCGACGCGACTCATCACTCACCACACTATCAAAGTAGCAGTGATAGTATGCTTGAGTGCAGTGCGTCGCAAGATCTGGTAATTCCCCTTCTTCGGAAGGCATGAGCCTACTCAGTCGCCGTACGCGTGCGTTGGCTCGGCGGCTTTCATCCGCTTCTTCCCCGTGACTCGCACCGCGAGGTCATCGAGCAGCGTGTAGAAGACCGGGACCACGAACAGTGTCAGCAACGTCGACGTGATCAACCCGCCGATCACCGCATGTGCCATCGGTGCGCGCTGCTCGGCCCCTTCCCCGATCGCCATCGCCAGCGGCAACATGCCGAAGATCATCGCGAACGTGGTCATGATGATCGGCCGCAGCCTGACGCGCGCCGAGGTGAGGATGGCCTGTGTCCGCTCCGCCCCCGCTTCCCGCTCCTTGTTCACGAAGTCGATCAGCAGGATGCCGTTCTTGGTCACGAGACCCATCAACATGATGATCCCGATCATCGACATCACGTTGAGGCTCCCGCCGGTCACGAACAGCGCCAGCACCACACCAAGGAACGACAGGGGCAACGATAACATGATCGCCAGCGGCTGCACGAACGATCCGAACAGCGACGCCAGAATCAGGTAGATGAACACAACCGCCAGCAGAATGGCCTCGAGCACGTAGCCCTTGGTCTCCGCCAGGTTCTGCACGTCGCCGCCGAACACGGTGTGATATCCAGCCGGCAACCCGATCTGCGAGATCGCCTCGCGCGCCTTGTCCGCTACGTCACCCATCTGGTAGCCGCCCAACACACCGGCTGAAATCGAAACCTGCCGCTCGAGTGCCCGGCGCTCGATCTGCTGCGGTCCGACGCCGGCGCGGATCTCGGCCACCTGCGACAGCGGCACCGTCACCTGCTGACCGGTGCGTGGGTCCACGTTCTGGCTCAGCACGGGAATCTGTGCCACATCTTCGGGCGACACCCGCATTGAGTCGGGATACACGACCACCACATCGTGCGAGTACCCGTTAGGGTCTTCCCAACGCGTTGCCCGCTGCCCCTGGAACATCGGTTGCAGGGTCGAACCGATGGCATTGATCCCCAGCCCGGCGGCCCACGCCTGCTGCCGATCGACGCGCACGTCGAGCTGCGGGATCTCTCCTTCATCGCTCGACGTCGGCTCGGCCACTCCGGGCACCTCGCGAATCGCCTGCATCACCTGGTCGGCCGCCAGCTTGAGGCGCGTGACTTCGGGGCCCTGCACGAAGATACGGATCGGCTGGCCGAAACCGCCGAAGATGCTCCGGGTCTGCCCGATGTTCGGCCTGACACCGGTGATCTGCGGCAGTTGCTGTCTCAGCTCCGCCTGGATCTCGGCCTGCGTGCGGTCGCGATGAGCCTTCTCCGCCAGCCGCACGTAGACCTGTCCGCCGTTCGAGCTGCGGAAGCCGCCTCCCCCGCCGACCGTGAGGTACGTGAATTCCACTTCCGGCAGCTTCCGGATCAGCTCCGCCACCTCCTGTCCCTTGGCGGTCGTGTATTCCACGCGTGACCCGGGCGCGGCGCGGAAGTTCACGTCGAACTCACCGGCGTCATAGTCGGGGAGCCAGGTGAAGCCTAACGCCGGATAGAGTGCACCAGCCGCGACGATAGACAGTACCGCCACCCCCATGACGAGTGCGCGATGCCGCAGGGCGCTCGCCAGCCACCCCTTGTACCGGTCGGCCGTCCGCTCGAACGCGTCGTCGAACGCGAAGGCGAACTTGCGGACGGGATTCCGCGTCCGCTTCCGCGTCTCGGCGTGCCCGCCATGCTCGAGCTCCGGGTCCGCCCAGATCGACGACAGCATCGGGTCGAGCGTGAACGACACGAACAGCGACACCAGCACTGCGAACGCCACCGTCACGCCGAACTGGAAGAAGATCTG
>DAIUET010000180.1:0-6785 GCA_036845045.1 Gemmatimonadaceae bacterium
GCGTCCGCTGGGTCGTCACCGTTCCGCGCCGTGTCGCTGACGCCGCAGACGCCGCGAATCCTCGAAGGACCCGCTCCGGCGGTCGCCATGAACTCCCTTGGCGAGTTCACGGTGCGCGGCGCCGGGAACTCCGCTGACCGGCTCGAGGCACTGTATCGCACCGGAGAGGCAGACCTCGTGCATGGTGCGGGCCGTGAGATGTTCGAGGCCGTCAGGCTCCTCCAGTCCGCGAACCCGCAGCGCTACCAGCCCGCAAACGGGGCCGAGTATCCTCGTTCGCAATTCGGGCAGCGGCTGCGCGAGATCGCACAGCTGATCAGGTCCGGGGTGGGGATCGAGGTTGCCTTCGCCGATGTTGGCGGGTGGGACACGCATGTGAACCAGGGGGCGGCGAACGGGCAACTCGCCGCTCGCCTCACCGATTTCTCGCGCGCGATTGCCGCCCTCGTGACAGACCTGGGCGACCGCATGAACGACGTGGTCATCCTGTCGATGTCGGAGTTCGGTCGCATGGTTCGGCAGAACGGGAACGGAGGAACGGACCACGGGCACGCGGGCGCGATGTTCGTCATCGGCGGCGGAGTTCAGGGTGGCAAGGTGCACGGCGTGTGGCCCGGCCTCGAGCGCGAACAGCTCCATGAAGGGCGGGACCTGGCGCTGACGACGGACTTCCGGGCCGTGTTCGCCGACGTCCTGACGCGGCACCTTGGCGCAACCGACATCGCCCCGGTCTTCCCGGGCTACGCCGGAGAGCCGTTCAGCGTCTTCCCGTCGCGTTAGAACCGCAAAGCGGCGTGGCGACGAGTCCCGGTGAACGCAGGTCCTCGTGTTCAATGAGGGCTGCGAGACCGGCGACGCCCGCGGCTTCCCCCACGAGCCCGGTTTCGTCGACGAGGAGCGTCATCGCCGCACGCAGCGCGTCGTCGCTCACCAGCACCACGTCGTCCACGACCGGAGCGAGGTAGTCCAGTGCTTCCGGGATCGGAACGCGGACGGCGATGCCGTCGGCGATCGTGTCAGCCGTCCGGGTTTCGACGGGCCGTCCGGCGCGCAGGGAGTCGCGCATTGCGGGTGCGCCGGCCGCGCACACCCCGATAACCCTGGTGGACGGGGAGGCGTGGCGGATCCACGTCCCCATGCCGCCGAGGAGCGCCCCGTTGCCTAACGGGATGAGGACTGTGGCGATGGGCTCTGGCCACGCCATCAGCTCGACAGCGATGGAGCCGGCGCCTTCCGCGATCGGTGGTTCCCGGCCGTCCTCCACGAAGTGGATTCCGTCCCGGCGGGCGTATTCGCTGGCATGGGCCTTCGCGTCATCGAGGTCGCGTCCGACGAGGTGCACCGTGGCGCCAAGGTCCCGCATGCGCGCGACTTTCAGGACGCTGGCTGATTCGGCGGCGAACACGTCGAGCGCGACGCCACGTGTCCGCGCGGCCCATGCCAGTCCCTGGCCGAAGTTTCCGGCCGACGCCGTCACCAGCCGCCGCGGCAGCGGGTCGAGGCCGCGCAGGAAGAAGTCGGTACCGCGTCCCTTGAAGGAGCGGATGGGGTTCACGGTCTCGACCTTCAGGAGGAGCCGCGTCCCGAGCCGCCTGCCTAACGCTTCGGCCTCGAATTGGGGCGTGTTGCGAAAGACGGCGGCGATGTCGCGTGCGGCGCGGGCTATGGCGTCGAGCGAGAGCATGGGGGAAGACCAGTGACCAGTGACAGTGACCAGTGACCAGTGACCAGCGACCATAAGAAAAGGAAAGAGGGAGATCAACTGACGTCTCCCCCCTCCCTGTACGCGGTCTCGGTCCCGTCGCTCTACACTACTGTCTGCCGCCGCGACCCCAGCGCTTGAGAATCCGCGACAGGCGTTCCGCGATCTCGTCCTCGAGACCGTCGATCCAGGTCGAGAATCCCGGATAGGCGTGTTCTTCGCAGTACTTCCGTGGCTCGGTGCCTGTGCGGAACCACTCTCTGTTCACGAGCGGACAGTACTCTCCGGCGAGGGCGCCGGTCTCGGGGTCTATCGTCGCCGATACCAGGCCGTCGGGAACGTCCCAGTCGCGGCCACGCTCCTTCCAGCCATCGCGATAGAACCGGACCCAGGCCGGCGCAGCCATGCGGGCACCGCTCGCTCCACCGCCCAGCGAGCGCGGGGTGTCGTACCCGAACCAGAAGCCGGCGACGAGCACCGGCGTGTACCCGACGAACCAGGTGTCGGCGCCGTCGTTGGTGGTGCCGGTCTTCCCGGCGATGGGCCCCGCGATGCCCATGGCGCGAACCACGTTGCCGGTCCCCCCGTCGACCACCCCACGCAGCATCGACGTCATCTGGAACGCGTCCCGAGGATCCATCGCCGGCGTGAGCTCGGGCTCGGACGACCAGAGGAGTGTGCCATCCATGCGCTCGATGCGCCTGACGAGTCGCGGTTTCACCCGGACTCCGCCATTGGCAAACGGCGCATACGCCGATACGAGTTCGAGCGGGGTCACCTCCAGCGCGCCCAGCGCGAGTGACGGGATCGCCTTGAGCGGACTGCCGATACCGTTGGCGCGGGCCGCGGAAACGACGTTCGCCTCACCGACGGTCCGGCTGACCCGGACGGTGACCGTATTCGATGAACGCATCAGTGCACGGCGCATCGTCATGCGGCCGTCGTAATCGTCGTCGTAGTTGGCGGGCGTCCAGAGGTCGCCGTTCCCCTGGTCCACGAAGACGGGTGAATCCTCGAAGACCGACGCCGGAGTCAGGCCGGCCGAAAGCGCGGCCGCGTACACAAAGGGCTTGAAGGCGGAGCCGGGTTGGCGGCGCGCGCGAACGGCGCGGTTGAACGCCCCGCGAACGTGGGTCCTTCCCCCGACCATGGCGCGGATATCACCGTTGCGCGGATCGATCGCGACCATCGCCCCCTGGACGATGTTCGCGTCGGGGTCGTCGTCGTCATGCCACCAGCCGCCCGTTTCGCGCTCGATCTCAATCGCGCGCCGCTGGACGGTGCGTTGCGCCACCCGCTGCGCCTGGGCGTCGAGCGTGGTATGGACGACGACTTCCGTCCCCGCTTCACCGCGCGCGCGGAGCACGGAATCGACCAGCGAACGCACGATGTCGAGCGCGTAGGACTCCGGCGGTTCCGGCGCACGCCACGCCACCCGCGCCCGTGGAAGGGGTACGCGGCTCGCGCGCTCGAACGCGGTCGCGCTCAGGTACCCCTCCTCGCGCATGAGGCCGAGCACGAGGTTGCGCCTGGCGAGCGCCCGACCCGGATTCCGCCGTGGCGTGTAGATGGAAGGCCCCTTGGGCAATGCGGCCAGCATGGCCCCTTCGGCAATGCTGAGGTCACGGACGCGCTTCCCGAACAGGTCGCGCGACGCCCCCTCGACGCCGTACACACCGTTGCCCAGGTAAATGGCGTTGAGATACAGCTCGAGGATCTGGTCCTTCGTCAATGCGTCCTCGAGCAGCCTGGCAACCCGCAGCTCCAGGAATTTCCGCCCGAGACTACGACTGCCGGTCGCGCGATTCGTCAGGAACGTGTTGCGCGCGACCTGCATCGTTATGGTCGAGAAACCTTCCCGGAACCGGAGCGACGACGTGTTGCGCACGACGGCCCGGCTGACGCCGCGCCAGTCGAGCCCATTGTGATCGTAGAAGCGCCGGTCTTCGGTGGCGATGAATGCCTTCCGCACGTGCACCGGCACCGAGGCGAGGGGCACGTTTACCCGGCGGACCACGTGCAGGCGTCCCATCGGTTTTCCAAACCGGTCGAGAACTTTTCCGCCGGGGGCGGTTGATAGGCGCGGATGGCTTTCGGGCTCGGACACCCCTCGAAGCCGCACGTGAAGAGCCAGGCGTCGAAGACCAGCAGGAATCCGAGCGCCAATCCCAGCGCCGTCGTGAGGCGCCAGTGCCGGCGCATCCAGTGCCGGGGAAGATCATTGGGGTCCGCGCGGAATAGCCGCTTGGTCACGGCAACGCTCTCCAGAAACCGGACGCGAAGGGGAAACACGGGACCCTGCCTGGCACCGTGGCGCTCGTCAGGGTGCCGAGAGAGAAAGAGAACTGGTTCTTAGATACGGGCGACTCGTCCCAGAGTTTCCTCCGCAGTAGGGGAACTCGCTAATTCGAGCTGCCACAGGCGGCTCAGGCACGACTCAGCTCAGAATCGCCACCCCTTGAGGGCTCCGAGGGCGGTCGTCAGGGCCTCCCGCTGTACGGGCTCGGTCGTGCGCTCGAGCAGTCGCTCATACGTTTCGATAGCGAAGTCGAGCATGTCATAATCCCGTTCCGCGCCTGCGACCGACGCCGCGTTGTCGGCGGTGGCGGCCATCGCAAGGTCATCTGTCGGGAAGCGCTCGCTCACCTGCTGCCAGCGACGCACGCGTCCGCGGGGATCGGATTCGGAGAGCGCCCACAGGTGCCACGCGCCGCGATTCGCCGGATCGGCGGCGATAGCGCGTGTCGCGAGCTCGCCGACTGCTTGCGGACCACGGCCTTGGAGCCACCAGGCGTTCGCGAGAATGACCAGGGCCCTCGCATTGTGCGGCTGGGCGTCGACAACCGCCTCATAGATCGGCGCGATGAGTTCCGGTTCCTCTCGGTGCGACTCGGCGGCAGCGATCAACGCGTCAGGCGTCGCGCTCCGGATCAAGGCATCGAGCGCCGCGTGCAGCGCCGCGCCATTCGCGGTTTCCGCGTAGTCGCTCGCGATGCGATCCAGCCGGGATTTGAGGTCGCTTCCAGTGGACGTGGAGACCGGGTCGGGCATGCCGCGAACGGTAATGCGTGGCGAATGGTGACGCAGGGCACGTAGCCCCGGACGATCCCGGGGGCCGCCAGAAATGCTTGCGCGAATGCGGGCTCGGTGCGATACTCGTACAACGGTCGGTGACCCGAGGGTTATGCGGACCGCGCGAGGCTCGGGTGAGTGGCACCCCGACTGGATCGGCGTGACATGCCTGGCCATCGCTTTGCCGAGATGAACGTCGCCGGTATCGCGTGCGGACTCCGCGCCACGCGGTGACTCCCTGAACCGTCGTGCGAAGAGGCACGATCGTTCCCGTTCCACCACAGTTTCAGGATTCCGTCGCGCGCCGCTGGCGTGCGTGTACGCGCCCGATTCGCGCGTGTCACGTGCAAGGCACGGAGCGCCATCATTGGCAGGTTCGCCTCATGTACAGGCGCACGCAGTCCCCCACAACCAGTTCCCTCTCGACGACATGAACGAACGTCGCCGCCCCGGTCGCCGGGGCCGCCGTCCGAGTCCACGACGGCAAGCCGCTGATCCGAATCCGGAAGTCAGCCCGTACCGGACCACCGACGACACGGACGCGCCAGAAACGACGACGCGCGTCGAACCGGCCGATGAACAAGCCAGCGGTCCCGCGCCGGAACCGCAGATGAACGGCGAGCGAGCGCCTGACGCGGAGGCGGACGCCCCGTCACCGGGCGACTCGGTGACGCCAGCGCCGGCCCAGGGCGTCGAGGGAGATACCACTCCCCAGCAGCCGCCCCCCAATCAACGCTACGAACAGCAGGGCGGAGGCCAGCACTTCCAGCGGCAGGAAGGCGATTACCAGCACGGCCGTAATGGCCGGCGGCACCGGCGTCACCGCGGGCGCGGACGGCGCGGCGGCAATGAGCCGCAGCTCCCACCGGCACCCGTCGTTCCGGACAGCGAGACGGTTGGGTGGTTCGATCCCTCGCGCGACGGCGGCTTTATTCGGCGCGCGGGCAACAGCTACCTCGCCGATCCTGGCGATGCCTGGGTGCCGCCGCATGTCGTCAGGCAGGCGGGCCTGCGCCAGGGAGACCTGGTGGTCGCGACGAGCGGACACGATCACCGCCATCGTCATGTGCTCGTCGAGGTGCAGACGATCAACGGAATCCCGGTCGCCGAGATTACGAGGCGTCCCGATTTTCAGTCGCTCACCGCGACGTATCCGGAGAAGCGCCTGACGATGGAAACGGGTCGGCCGGCGAAGGGCGGTCCCGAGCTCACGCGGCGCTGCATCGACCTGATGGCGCCGATCGGGTATGGCCAGCGGGCGCTGATCGTGGCGCCGGCGCGCGCCGGAAAGACGATGCTGCTGCACGCTCTCACCGAAGGCATCGCCATCAATCACCCCAACGCGACGCTGCTGATCCTGCTGGTGGACGAGCGACCCGAGGAAGTCAGCGAGGCGATCTCGTGGGGCGTGGGCGAAGTGATCGCATCGAGCTTCGACCAGCCCGCGGCGCGGCACGTGGAAGTCTGCGAAATGGTGATGGAGCACGCCAGGCGACTGGTCGAGATGGGCAAGGATGTCGTCATCGTCCTTGACTCGCTCACCCGCATGGCGCGCGCGCACAACACGGCGGAGCGCGGGACCGGACGAACGCTATCGGGCGGTCTCGACACCTCGGCAATGGCGAAGCCCAAGGCGTTTTTCGGATCGGCGCGCTCCGTGGCCCCGCGCGATGGCGGGGGCAGCCTGACGATCATCTCCACTGCTCTGGTCGAGACCGGATCACGGATGGACGACGTGATCTTCGAGGAGTTCAAGGGCACGGGCAACTGCGAGATCAAGCTCGACCGGTCGCTGGCCGAGAAGCGGATCTTCCCGGCGTTCGATATCGCGACGAGCGGGACGCGTCGCGAGGAGAAGCTGTACAAGCCCGAGCAGCTCGACGCGGTGTACACGCTGCGTCGCGGTCTGCAGCAGATGCCGCCTCAGGCGGCGATGGAGTGGATGATCAAGCGCATCGCGAACACGACAAATAACGACGCGCTCCTCGCTGGACTCTGATTCTCGGGAATC
>DAIUET010000181.1:0-6782 GCA_036845045.1 Gemmatimonadaceae bacterium
CGGAATGGTCGAGGTAGATCGGATCGGTCATGGGGCCGAAATATAAAAAGGGAGGGGAGATGGGAGATGGGAGATTTGAGAGAAACGGCACAGCGATCCGTGCGGTGATCGATGGGAAACGGGCTGTGCTCACCGACCGAAACGCCGGCACGCTCCAGGGCTGTTCACTCCCGTCTGCACCTAGTCCAGCGTCAGCTTGCCTCGCTTGAACCTGGCCATCCCCATGGCAATGAGGATCACCGACGCCGCGAAAAGGATGCCAGAAGCCCAGCCCACCATTTTCCCCGTCCCCAGCGCGGTGACTTTCGCCGCCAGCGACACCTTCGCGCCGGCGTCGAGGAACTGGAAGAACAGCACGGGTCCGATGAAGAGCACCATCATGATGATGCCCAGCGTCTGTTGCGCCTGACGCACGGTCGCGGCCTTGAGCGAAATGAAGACGCCCGTTCCAGCGAGCGTCGAGCAGGCCAGCGTGACCAGCAGCAGCATGTACAACATGTGGGTCGCCGGAGGCGCCTGGATCCCTCCATCGGCGTGGACGATCGAAACGCTGATGATGCCCACGACGATGTTCGCGAACGTGAACAGCAGTCCGTAGAGGATCGCGGCCAGCACCTTGCCGAGCAGGATGGACGTGTCCGAGAGCCGACTGGCGAGCAGCGTCTCCAGGGTGTGCCGTTCCCGCTCACCCGCAAACGCATCGGCGATCAGCGTCGACACCATGCCTGACGAGAGCAACGGCCAGTACGCCAGCATGAGCGGCGACGTGAGCCAGAGTGGTCCCATCTGAAGCGGCGTGACGATCCCGAGCATCAGCACCACGATGAGCGCCGAGAGGCCGCCACGCTTCAGCCGGAGCAGCTGGTCGCGGAACTCCATCCACTCCTTCCAGGCCACGGTGAAGATGTCGGAGGCGTTCACGATCGGGTCTCCCCTCGCGCACTGCCTTCGCCGTCAGTCACCAGCTCGAGGAACGCCTGCTCCAGTGACGGCCGGTCCCGACGCACCTCGTCGATACCCACCCCTCGCTCCACCAGCATGGCAACCAGCGGCGAAGGGCGGGCCCCCTCGGCCAACACGATTTCCAGCGCGCCATTGCCGAGTGCCACGCGCTCGACGCCCGGGAAGGCGGCCGCGGAAGCTGCGATCGCCTCGTCGATCCCGGTACCCGTGATGCGAACGAGGCTCGGGTTCCCCGGGCGGAGTGACGCGGGCGGCCCCAGGGCGGCGAGGCGTCCGCGACGGATGACTCCGACCAGGTCGCAGAGACGCTCCGCCTCCACGAGGTTGTGTGTCGTGAGGAAGATCGTGACGCCCTGTCCCGTCGCGAGCGAGGCGAGGTCCTCCCGAAGCGCCGCGCTGGCCACCGGATCGAGGCCGGCGGTGGGTTCGTCGAGAAAGACCAGCGGCGGCCGGTGAAAGACCGCCCGCGCCACCGCGAGCTTCTGCTTCATGCCGCGGCTCCACTTTCCCGCCGCCTCGTTCCGGCGATCCCACAGGCCGAACTGCTCGAGCAATTCGCGCATGCGCGCCCGCCGTTCGGCGGCAGGCATCCGCCAGATCCGGCCGGCAAAGTCGAGGTTCTGCGCGGCGGTCAGCCGCTCGTACAGTCCGTGGTGCTCGAGCAGGGCGCCGGCCCGTTCGCGGATGCGGTCGCCGTCGCGGCGCGTATCGAAACCAAGCACGCGCGCCGTGCCGGCGGTGGGCTCCACGAGGCCCAGGAACGCGCGGATGGCGGTCGTCTTCCCGGCGCCGTTAGGCCCCAGGAAGCCGAACACGATCCCCGCCGGCACCTCCAGCGACAGGTGGTCGAGCGCGCGGATGGGACCGAAGTCCCGGACCAGTTCCTCGGCCTGGATTGCCGGCGTCGCCACGCTACGCGATCGCCTGCAGCACCGCGCGGACCGGGACGGCATCGAGCCCGGCGAGGCGCAGCGGGAACGCCGTCAGGTGATAATCGCCAGGAGGGGCCTGGCGAAGGTCGAGGTTCTCGAGGACCGCGGCGCCCCCGCGGAAGAGCGCGCGATGCACGGCGAGGGACTTGCTTTCTCGCCCATCGACCGAAGGGGCATCCACGCCGAGCAGCCGGAGTCCCCCGTCGAGCAGCGCCTGGACCGCCGACTCGTCCAGCCACGGCCATTCCGCCGGAAACGGGCCATCGGCGATGGAACACCCCGTCCGCAGCAGCAGCCGCGCGACCGAACGGCCGTCAGGAATGCCTAACGCCACCTGATCGAGGGCGCCACGGCGCCGTGACACGTCCACGACAGTGGCCGGACCGGTAAACGCGTCGAGGGTCAGCGCGTCCGACGCCGGCCAGCGCGGGTCGACGTGGAACGGCGCATCCGCGTGCGTCCCCACGTGGGGGCTGGTGGTGATGCAGCTCACGTTCACGCTGTCCCCCCGGGCGATGTCCCAGGTCCGCTGGCAGGAGAAGGGCGTGTCGCCGGGCCACTCCGGCGTGAACTCGTCCACCAGAATGGAGATGTCGATCAGGGAACCGCCCCGTCCCGGCAGCGACGTCATGCCGGCGCGGCGTCGCGCTCGAAGAAGCGGCGGCGGACGTCCCACAGCTCGGGGAAGAACCGCTGCTTCAGGGTATGCTGGAGGTAGCGTGCGCCTAACGTGCCGCCCGTGCCCCCGGTGTCGGGGCCGATGATCCGTTCCACCAGCTGCACGTGCAGGTAGCGCCACAGCTGGAACCCCTGGTCGTACTCGAGGAGCGCCTCCGCCAGCAGGTACTCGGTGGAGGGGCCCGGGCCGAGGTACAGATCCTCGAGGGTCGTCCCGCGGCCCTCCAGCAGCGCCAGGAACAGCGACTGCAGCGTGGGCTGCTCGAGGGCCTTCTGGATCTGCGGCGGAGGAGCGCCGTGCTCGTGCACCACCGCCAGGAAGTGTTCGTCGCGCAGGCCGCTCATCGCCTCGATAGCCCTGAACTGCGCGCTCTGTCCACCGCTCGACGACCCGAGATGGCCGCGGAACTGCGCGAAGCGCTGCGGCGGCAGCGTGTCGAGCGCTGCCAGCTGCCCCGACACGATGCGCATGAGAGCATTCACGCGGCGCATGGTGTGGAGGGCGGGGACGGTGGCCGCGGCCTGGAGGTGCGTGATGAGGTTCTGCAATTCATACAGGATGACCTTGAACCACAACTCGCTCGCCTGGTGCACCACGATGAACAGCAGCTCATCGGGGTGCTCCGGCGTCGACCGCGGCTGCTGCAACGCCAGCAGCTCGTCGACCTTGAGGTACGTGCCGTAATTCAGTTCGGGTGCGGTCATGACGATCAGAACGTGGACACCGGCATGTTCACCACGTCATCCACCTGCACCGTTTCGGTGGTGTGAAACGGCTCGCCGTACCGGACGCGGATCAGGGAACCATAGTGGGCGGCCTGGTGGCGGATGATGTCGAGCAGCGGCTCACCATTGGGGTAGACTTCTCCGGCCTGCGTCGCTCCGCCGAATTGCGACGCGTAGGATCCAATGGCGGCAAGCTTCGATTCCATTTCCCCGGTTACGTCGACCACGAAAGTGGGTTTGAGGTAGTCCTCACGGTACGTAATCGAGTGCAGGACTTTTCGCGGACGGTGGGGCGGCAGTTCCGGGGCGATGGTCTTGAGTCCCGAGATGAAGCAGGCGTCCCGGACGAGCTCGGCCGTAACCCGGTGATCAGGGTGGCGGCCAAATGGCGAGGGAGCGGTCGTAATCACGACCGTGGGCTTCAGGCGGCGGATGGCCCGGGCCACCATCAGCCTGGTCTCGGGAGTGTTGGTCAAACCGCTGTCCGGGAGCCCGAGGTTCTCCCGGAGGGAGACCCGGAGTAGCTCTGCGGCGCGGGTGGATTCATCCGAACGTTGGGAAACCGACCCCCGACTCGCCATTTCTCCGGCCGAGAGGTCCAGAATACCGACTCGGCGGCCCTGTTTGGCGGTTTTCAGCAGCGTCCCGCCGCAGGTCAATTCCGCGTCGTCGGGGTGCGGGAAGATGGCGAGCAGGTCCACGGTTGACATGCGCGGAATGTAAGCCGCGCGTCGATGGGACGGATCGCCGCACAGAGCTCCCCGGTACCCTCACCGACCCGTTAAGCCATGATTACGAAAGCATGACGGGCGATCCACAACGTACCTGGGAATCACAGTTTGTGGCGCGGCCCTGAGTGGTCCCCGGCGCCTCTTGCCAAAAACGTCAGGCTCCGCCTGGGTGTCGTCCCGGACAACTTATCCGGGCAATTTGTGTGTCTAACCGGGCCGAGACCCCGGCCGCGGTTCAACACCTTTTGCGCGGAGTCTCCGTAGTCTGAAGGTCGTGGTAACGTTCGTCGAATCCCAGAGCACCCCATCCCCGGACGAGGTCAGATCATGCGTTTCCTGCGTTCGCGCCCCTTCCTCATTGCGGCCGCTATCCCGGTCGTCGGCGTGCCGGCCACGCTGCTGCTGGCGCGCGACTCCACAAAAGGGGAGAGCACGCTGGTCAGCCAGGTGAAGCGCGGCGATTTCCGCGTCACGGTGACGACGTCGGGCGAACTGCGCGCCCCGAAATTCGTGCAGGTGACGCTGCCGCCAAACGCGATGCAGGCGCAGGTCTTCAACCTGAAGATCGCGTCGCTGGTCCCGGAAGGCACCATCGTGAAGGCCGGGGATATCGTCGCCGAGGTCGATCGGTCCCCGCTGGCCACGAAGCAAACCGAGGTCTCACTCACGCTGCAGAAGGCCGAAGCGCAGTACGAGCAGGCGATGCTCGACTCCACGCTCAACCTCGGCAAGGCGCGCGAGGACATGAAGGCGATGGAGCTGACGCTCGAGGAGAAGCGGATCGCGAAGGAACAGGCGATCTACGAGGCGCCGTCGGTGAAGCGCCAGGCCGAGATCGACTTTGAGAAGACGAAGCGCCAGATGGATCAGGCCCGCGTGGACTACAAGACCAAGACCGAGCAGGCCCAGGCGAAGATGCGCGAGGTGGGCGCCGACCGTGACCGCCAGCGGAACCTCCTCAAGAACATCATGGATGTCATGGCGGGGATGACGATCACGGCGCCCGCGCCCGGCATGGTCATCTACGTGAAGGAATGGAGCGGCAAGAAGAAGACCGCCGGCTCATCGGTGAACCCGTGGGAGCCGGCCGTCGCCACCCTTCCGGATCTGTCGATCATGGAGTCGCTGACGTACGTGAACGAGATCGACGTGCGGAAGTTGCGCGTCGGGCAGACCGTGCGCGTCACCCTCGATGCCGACCCGTCCAAGGAGCTCACGGGCACGGTAAAGCAGGTGGCCAACGTGGGCGAGCAGCGGCCTAACGCGGACGCCAAGGTCTTCGAGGTCGTCGTGAACATCGAGAAGCCCGATACGTCCCTGCGCCCCGGCATGACCACCGGGAACGAAGTCGAGACGCAGTCGCTCAAGGACGTGCTCTACATTCCTCTCGATGCCCTCGTGGTCGAGGATGGCATTCCCGTCGTGTTCAAGCAGAACGGCGGCCGCGTGATCAAGCAGGAAGTGGCCACCGGCGCGATGAACGATGACGAAGTAGTCATCGTGAAGGGCCTCGAGGAGGGGGAGACGGTACTGCTCTCGCCGCCACTCAATCGGAGCGAGCTGGTGGTGAACCGGCTTCCCGGCAGCGAGAACATGCCGCCGCCGGGTGTCAGCGGCGACACCGCGCAGCGCCAGCCCGTGCCACCGCCGACGCGAGAGGAGAAGAAGGCCTCGCCGCCGCCCTCCGGTGAACCGAAGGTCCTGCCTCCGCCCACACCGGCGCGGAAGGGCTGAGTGCGACTCGACCGGCAGGGGTTGGCGTCGCTTCGCGCGCAGCTCATCGCGCATGTGCTGTTCGGCATGCGCACGGCGGCGGAAGCCGTCGTGCACAACAAGCTCCGCGCCGGGCTGACGTCGCTCGGCATCCTGTTCGGCGTGGCCTCGGTCATCGCGATGCTGGCGATCGGGCGTGGCGCCAAGCAGGAAATCCTGGCCCAGATGCAGCTCCTGGGCTCGAACAACATCGTCATCACGCCGCTCGATGAGCAGAAGGAAGGCGAGGCGAAGGAAGAGGAGGAAGCGGGGAAGAAGGAGGTCAAGCGGTATACGCCAGGCCTGAGCTACCGTGACGTCGAGGCGATCCAGCGGATGGTGCCGGGCGTCGACGTGGCGAGTGCCGAGATCGTGGTCAATACCACCATCACCCGTGAGGGGAGGCGGCGGTCGGGCAAGGTGGTCGGCGTCGACACGACCTACTTCCGCCTGACGAATGAGCAACTCAGCGAGGGCTCGTTCTTCAGCCCGGCGCAGATCGAACACGGCCGTCCCGTCGCCATCATCGGCTACGGCGTGCGTACGCGGTTCTTCACCACGCAGGAGCCGATTGGCCAGCCGATCAAGGTGGGCGACTCGTGGCTGACCGTCATCGGGGTGCTGAAGGACAAGCGGGTGAGCAATGAGACCGCCCAGCGCCTCGGGATCCGCGACCCGAACATGGACGTCTATGTCCCGGTGCGCACGATGCTCCTCCGCTACCGTGACCGGGCTCAGCTCAACCAGCGGGACGTGCAGGAAGCCAGCAAGGGCGGCGGTGAGGGCATGATCATCATCGGAGGCGGACAGCAGCAGACCGACGAAACCGAGGAGCAGCGCGCCGAGCGGACGAACCTCAACCAGCTCGACCGCATCATTGTGCGGGTGCAGGAAGCGTCCAAGGTGCCGGCGGTGGCGGAACTGCTGCAGCGGATGCTCCAGCGCCGTCACAACCAGGTCGTAGACTTCGAGATCACGGTGCCGGAGCTGCTGCTGCAGC
>DAIUET010000182.1:0-6745 GCA_036845045.1 Gemmatimonadaceae bacterium
CGAACCACTCCACGGCACGTTTGAGCATGTGGCTCCCCGCCAAGTACGGCCGGACGATGACCTTATAGGTGCGCCAATACGCGCGCAGGACGGTGGTCTCCTCTCTGTGCTGCGCCTCGTCGACAACGTAGCGACTCCAGTCGTAGCCCGTCCACGAGCCGATATACACACTGCCCAGCGTGAACGTGGTGCGCGCGACGTCCCAGCTCACCGACAGGCTACCGGACGACGTCGGGACTTCCGGCACGCGATCACCGACCGCGAGGTCGCCGGAATAGGTGCGTGCCAGCGCGCGTACGCGGCTGTCCGTGAGGCTGAAGCTCCCGTTCGCGCGGAAGTTGCCGTGGCGCGCCTGCCCTTCGAGCTCCGCGCCGCGGTTGGCGATCTGCCCCACGTTCTGGTACTGGATCGTGCGCCGGTCCAGGATCACCTGCTGGATCAACCCCTTCGCGACCTGCGTGTAGCCGGTGAGGGAGAGCATGGCACGATCGCCGGCGAACCACTCGACGCCGCCCTCGAACCCCGACTGCGTTTCCGGTTCGAGCGCGGCGTTGCTCACCTGCCGGAACCGGAGCGTGGCGATGGCCAGCTTCGCGCTCGGCGGCGGCGGGCGGATGCCCTTGCCGTACGCGCCGCGGAGCTTGATGGTCCCGAAGCTCGCGTCGCGCGTGAATGCGGCGCCCAGCATCGGCGACCAGGCGGCGCCCAGCGACTCACCGAACGTGCTGTTCTTGTCTCCCCGGATGCCCGCCGTGAGGAACAAGGTCCGTGACACGTCGACCTTGAGCTGCGCGAAGACGCCGGTATTCGAGATCTCGTCCTGATACAGCGCCGACAGCTCGTTGGTGGAGTCGCCGCCGACTTCGGTGCTGATGCCCAGTCGCTCGCGCGACAGGTCGGTGTGGTCCGTGCCCATGGTGAGGGTGGCGCCCGCCACTGGATTCTCGAAGACGCGCAGTGCGGTGCTGAAGCGCAACGACGTCTTGGCGGCCCGCTCGCGCGTCGCGCCGAGCAGGGCGTCGGCGACCGTGGCCGGCTCGCGCTGCAGCGGGATGGCGCCGTCGTGGCGGTCCATGCCGACGACCAGGGTGTGCCGCACCCCCTCGACCGGATTGGCGTCGAGCGTGAGGCCATACGTCTCGTTCTCGATCCGCTGGTCGCGCAGCACCGAGCGCACCTGGTTCAGCGCCGTGTCGGCGCGGAGCAGCGGATTCTCGGGCGCGGTGAAGCGGACGTCCGAGTAGCGCAGGGTCCCCTCGACGCGCAGGAACCCGGCCATGTGCCGGAACCCTCCGTACGACGCGCGATACCCCGACTCACCGCCGGCGACGATCCCGCCGGTCTCGGACCAGGTTCCACCGACGCCTAACGAACTGCGCCCTCCGCCGCTCGACACCATCGCCGAGTGGCGCTGCGAGGTGATGGCGCCCTCGGCGTACCGGCTGGCCACGAGCCCGCCCGACAGCTGGGCATCGACCGTGGGCTGCCACTCGGAAGACGGCGAACCCCGGCGGGTGACGACGTGCACCACGCCACTGATCGCGTCGGAGCCGTAGAGCGCCGAGCCCTGGGGGCCGCGAATGATCTCGATGCGTTCGATGCTGTACGGGTCGACGGCGAAGAGGAGGTAGGGGCTCGCCAGCTCGACGCCGTCGACGTACGTCTTCAGGTAATTCGAGGTGAAGGAGCTCGAGCCGCGCACGGAACCGATCTGCGCGAATGGTCCCGCGATGCCGAGGTCCCACGCCACGATGCCGGGGATCCCGGACCGCAGCAGGTCCTGCATCGACGAGGGGCCGTACGTCGCGATCTGGCTGGCGGTGAGCACCGTGACCGCCGAGGACAGCTCACGCTCCGGCGCACCGCCCGCCGGCGTGCCCATGATGAGCACGCGATCCATGATCTGCGAGCGGATGGGTGTCCGGTCCACCGACAGGTTCGGCACGTCGGGCGTCCCGGCGCCGGCCAGCGTGGCGCGGGGGTTCCGGACCAGGACGACGTAGCCCGACGGCGTCACCACGGGATCCACGTTGGTGCTGGCCAGCGCGTCGCGCAGCACCTCACCGACCGGGGCGCGCTCGCGCGAGACCGAGACCCGTCGCGCGACGGGCACCACGTCGCTGCTGTACGAGAGGCGGAGATTTCCTTCCTGCGCGATCAGGTTGAGGGCGAGGCCTAACGGGAGGTCGTCGAAGCGGACCGTCACCAGGCGCGAGAGGATGCTCCCTTCCCGATCCGCGCGCTCACTGCTGTCGGCCGCAGCGACGACGCGCGACTGGGCGACAGCGTTTCCGGGACGACCACCCGACAGCGCGACCAGCAGCAGGCCGCAGAGCAAGGGCGCCGCCGGAAAGCGCGCCCCAGCGCGGCACGCCACAGCGCGGAGTGCCGCACCGCGGCGCGCCGCCGGTGCCGACGTCACGCACCCGCCTCCACCCGGCGGGTGGGCATCGGTGCAGCGGTGGGATTCGCCGGCGGTCCCCGGCGGAACGTCACCAGGGTGCCGTTCCGCTCCGCGCGAACGCCCAGCGTCGTCTCGATCAGCTTGAGGATCGTGTCGAGCGACTCGCTGATCCGCAGGGTGACGTTCCAGCGCGCTGCGCGCAGCGCCGGGTCTTCGATACGCACCTGCACGTCGAACCAGCGCTCCAGCTCCCGCGCGACGTCGCTGAGCGGCGCGTCATCAAAGACAAGTTCACCGCGGGTCCAGCCAAGGAGGCGCTCGACGTTCTGTCGGCGTTTCACCACCGTCTCTCCTGTCGTGGGCACTTCGGCCACATCGCCCGGCTGCAACACCGTGCTGTCGGTCGTGCCGGTGTCGCGTCGCACTTCCACTACTCCTTCGGTGACGGCCACCCGAACCGCTTCGTTCGGGTACGCACGGACCTCGAAGGCCGTACCCAGGTCGATGGCGCGCGTTCCTCCCGCATTCACCACGAAGGGCCGCGTGGAATCGTGCCTGACGCGGAGGAAAGCCTGGCCTTCCAGGAAGACTTCGCGCGCACCGGCGCCGAAGCCCTCCGCCAGCCGCAGCGTGCTCGCCGCGCCCAGCACCACCTGCGATCCGTCGGTAAGGTCGATCGTACGCTGTTCCCCGATTCCTGTGCGCACTTCGGTGCTCGTCACGCGCATGGTGGAGGAGGTGACCCCGCTGTCACTCGTCATGCGCACGGCCACCGCGATGAGCAGGACCGCCGCGGCGGCGAGGGGAATCAGGCGTGCCACCCGGAACCACGACGTCCGGTTCGCGGTCCGCGGGCGGATAGCGACCACGCCCGACTCTACCTCGACGTCACGCAGCCGCGGCGAGAGTCGCGCCCAGGCGGCATCGACGTTCCATGCCGTCCCGCTGGCCGCGGCGGCCCAGCGCCGCTGGAGCGATTCGAGCATCGCCCGATTGGCATCGCTGCCGGCCGCCCAGCGCTCGATATCGGCGCGCTCGGTCGCCCCCGATTCCCCGGAGACGTACCGTGCCAGGCGATCCCAGTCGAAGTGGTCAGTCATTACGACGGCTTTGCTCCCAACATGGCTTCAGACATGCGTTTCCGCTCACGTATCGACAGACACCCGCCGCATACACTCCCCCTACTCGGCAACGACCCCCTACGTTGATGGGTGGTGTGACCAAAGGGTAGGACCGTGGGGGGCAAGACCGCACAGGCGTGTCGCATAGGGACAATCCGACACGCCCGTCACCACGATCCCTGATGCCACACACGCTTCCAGCTCCCGGACCCGCATTCCCAGGCAACGCACGAATGGACGAAACGGCCGCGATCCCGGCAGGTGACGCCGAGCTGGTTCGCCGTATCCGTGCGGGCGATGAGCGCGCGCTGGAAGCGGTGTTCAAGGCGCACTACGCGGGTATGGCGTCATTCGTCCAGCGGTTCGTGCATTCGCCCGACCTGGCCGAGGAGCTGGTGCAGGACGTGTTCCTCAAACTGTGGAGCAAGCGCGAACAGTTGGCGGAGATCGAGACGTTCCGCACGTACCTGTTTCGCGCCGCGCGTAACACCGCGCTGAACTACCTGCGGCGTGCGAAGCTGGAGCGCCGCTGGCGTGAAGAGCAGGGGACGGACGACGATCCGCCAACAACCTTCGCCGCCGATGACGATGCAGTCGAGCAGGAAGTCGCCGCGGCGGTGCAGGAGGCCATCAACCGGTTGCCGCCGCGCTGCCGCGAGATCTTCCTGCTGAGCCGTGATGGCGGACTGACGTACGCGGAAATCGCGCGATCCCTCGAAATCTCGGTGAAGACTGTCGAAACCCAGATGGGGCGCGCGCTCAAGTCACTCCGTTCGTCCTTGCATCACTTCCGCCAGTGATGCGACCCGTTTTCGCGTCTCGCGTGGTAGGGGAACTACCGGGGCTTTCGTGTCATTCCCGTGGGGATTGGGTGGTGGTGCGGGATGACGGGGCTGGTCCTGTCCGGGCCGGCTCCGTGCATCCCGGTAGCGCGTCGTACTGGAGAGTTGCATGCGTCTGTTGACCATCAGGAACACGATCACGATCTGGGCGCTTGCCGGCCTGGTCTCGGCGTGCGTGGATGCGCCGAGCGAGCCGCTGGCGGCCCATGCACCGAACAATCCGCTGGCGGCGAGTTTCGAGCTGCTGGCCGAGGAGCAGCAGGCGGCGAACGACGTCGAGCGGAGCGAGGAGTTCCGCTGGGCGGCGCTGTCGCTGCGCGCCGGGGTCACGCCCTCGGTGCTGCAGGTGACGAATAACGGGAAGCTCGAGATGTACGATGCTTTCGTGCACGCGGTGACGTGGGCGTCGTTGACGCAGGCCCTGCGCCCGCCGCTGCATCGCTCGCTGGTGGCGTGGCGTCGAAGCGGTGACGTGCTGCAGGTCCTGCTGGTGGGGACGTTCACGGACTCGGCGCCGGTGCTGCATCCCTACTCGCTGCGCCCCACGTCGGGGGGCGATCCCGCGTCGCCGGTGGCCGGCGCCAAGGCGGCCTACTTCGAGCGCGGCACGACCAGCACGACGTGGATGGGCGTGGGCGGCACGGCCAAGGTGGCCGAACACCCGCAGCCGTCGTCCTGCCCGGCACCTAACGACGAATTCCGGCTCGACGGAGTGAACTGCCAGCTGACGCGCTTCGGGGTCGGACTGACCGCGGAGTTCGGGCGCACGCTCAGCCGGGACTCGCGCGAGGTGGACCCGCGGGTCGCCACGCGGCGGCTTGTCGTGAATGCCCAGACGGTGGCGGGGGTGAAGCTGGTGTTTACGTGTGCGGTGCCGCTGAGTACTGGATGTAACTGAAGTTGCCAAGTTGGGAAAGTTGCGAAGTTGCGAAGTAGGAACTGCAAAGGGTGCGCAGAGGGAGCCGTTAGGCTATCTCCACGCACCCTTTTGGCAACTTGGCAACTTGGCAACTTGGCAACTTGGCAACTTCGCAACTTCGTTTACTTCGGCTCCAGGATCCTCTTGATCTGATCCCGTACGTCGTTGAGATGCGCCCGCGTCTCACGATCCGCTGACCGCCCCACCGCGCGGGCGACGTCGGCGTCCAGCGTACGCAGCTCCTCCTTGAAGAGCGCCTTCACGTCGCTCGTGGCGCGCGCCGGGCCCACCTGCTGCAGGAAGGCCGGCGGCGCACCCGGCGGCGGAACGAACGGCGGCGGGTTCACCTTGCTGTTCACCTGGGTCAGGTAGCTGCGCTGCAGCTCGCGACGGAATGCATCGATCCGCACCGAGCCGTCGTTCAACTCCCTCCAAATCCCGGTGCGCACGTCGGCAAGCATCTCCGCCAGCGGGTAGGCATCGCGACGGGTCGCTGGAAGCGCCTCGAACTCGATCAGCCGTTCCATGCGCCGGTCGTTGAACAGGCTGGAGAGGATGCCGCTCTGCGACTGGTTGATGCGCCGGAGCGCGCCCTCGACCTCGATATAGCGCAGGATGTCGTCGCGCAGGAAATGCGTCGGCGTCGCGAAGGCGTTTTCGTGCAGGAACCGCACGGCCTCCTTCTGCCGTGCCTTCGGGAGTGGCTTGTAGCGCTCACCCTCCTGCCCCGCGTACTTCTCCTGCGCTTCGGTCCCGCCGACAACCCAGGCCACGTGCCGGAGTTCGGTCGCCCACTGGCTCACCAGCCGTCCGTACATCTGGTTGAGGTCGTCGTAGTTTTCCCCCGGCCGAACGGTTGCCGGCACGAGCAGCGGTGCGATCTGCTTGATGCTCTTCATACCCCAGGCCGTGGACTTCACCGGGTCGGCGTCGCCAACGGCTTCACTGTGCGCGCTCTGGTCGCCACCGCGGGAGTCCTGCACGTCGAAGCGGAACCACGGCGTCTGATCCTGTTCGCGGGACCACTTGTCGAGCGTGGCCCACTCGTCATCCGCGCTCTTCGCGTTGGGGATGGGGGCATAGCCCCAGCGGATGATGTACTTGTCGTATGGTCCGACGTCAGGGATCAGGTCCTCGGGCTCGAGGCCATCCTCGGGCTGCGCCGTGTAGTTGAAGCGCGAGTAGTCCATGATCGAGGGCGAGTGGCCCATGCGCTTCACCCAGGACTTCGAGCGGATCGAGTCCACGGGGTACGTCGCGCTCCCCTTCTGGTCGTGCTGCAGGCCTAACGTGTGGCCCACCTCATGCGCGACCACAAAGCGCACCAGCCGGCCCATCAGCTCGTTCGGGTACGGCCACTGCCGCGCCCGCGGGTCGAGGTGACCGACCTGGGTGAAGTACCACGACCGCTGCAGGTTCATGATGTTGTGGTACATGTAGATGTCCGACTCGAGGATCT
>DAIUET010000183.1:0-6707 GCA_036845045.1 Gemmatimonadaceae bacterium
CACGGCGGTCTGTCGGACGTATCACTCGGTGGGAAGCACAACGAGTCCGCGACCGCAGCGGTCTGACCGACATCAGAAAGTCCCCAGCAGTAACCGCGTCCAAGGTTGGCCACTCCACAGGTGAAGCCGTCCCCAGCGTCGATCGACGTTAAAACGCGCTCGAGGGCCGTGATCGACGTCGACGTGGTGCGGAACGCCGTCCGCGCCGTGATCGTCGCCGAACCGGTCGTCAGGAACTTCACCTGTCCCTGGCCGTCCACAGTCGCCACCGACGGATTCGATGACGTCCAGTTGAACACCCGTGTCATCGCCGCGTTGTTGTAGTCGCGAGCAACCGCCACCAGTTGCACCGTATCGAGGGCCAGCACCTCTGCCGGCGCAGGATTGAGCTGAGCACTCGCGACGACGGGAACCACGCGGATGGACGAGACGGCGTTAACGCCGTTCGCCGACACGGTGATCGATGCCGTTCCCAGGCCTGAAGCGCGGACCATGCCCGCGAAGTCAACCGACGCGACACTGTTGGCGGCCGACTGCCAACTGAACGTCACACCCGTCAACGCCTGGCCGAACGCGTCAGTGGCCTGGGCCGAGAGCTGGCGGAAGTCGCGACTCGAAACGATCGGTTCGTCGACGAAGATCGAATCCAGCGCCGGCGAGACAGCGACGGACTGCGTCGCGGGAACAATGACGAGCGTTGCCTTGCCGATCTTGTGCGCGCTGGCGCTGATCTCGACCGTCCCGGTCCTGACCGGCGTGACAGTGCCGTTTTCGTCGACGACCGCGATGGACGCGTCCGACGTGCTCCACGCGAACTTGATGCCCGAGAGCACTGCGCCGCTCTTCCCGATGGCCGCCGCGGCAAACGTGATGCGGTCCGAGGCCCGAATGGTGTCGGGAACGAAGATCGTCGCCTCGGAGGGGAAGACATGGACCGAGGAGATCGAGTAGCCAGGCACCGTGTTGAGATTGGGGCCTGTGCCGTCGTCACACGAAGCAACGACGACAACCGAAAGCGCCGCGACTGCCACTCGAGCACGCATCATTCAGCCTCTGTCTGCATCTGCGGGCGAGCCCCGCGTTGAGCGCTGGAGGTGGGTTACCGCCAGCCAGCGCTCTCTTCAGCAGAATGCGTACCGCGAATGCAGGCCGCTCAGCTCGTCGTAACTCGCCTGAAGGCAACGAGTTGCGAGGTGTCCTGCGAAGCTTCCTTATGTTGCGGCGGCTCTACATGACCCCGCTTGGCCGCTGTGGCGGCTGCTCCACGGCCTTGGAGCCTGGGCGAATCAAGGTGTGCCGGAAGCCGCGACCACGTGGACGCGGGAGGCGGCATTTCCTCCGGTTGCCGATGCCGTGATTGTGGCGGAGCCGAGCCCGATTGCGCTCACCAGACCCGTGCCGTCGACGATCGCGACGGACGGGTTCGACGAGGCCCACGAGAAGATCACGCCCCCCAGCGGCGCGCCGGTGAGGTCGCGGGCGGTGGCCGTGAGTCGAAGCGTGTCTCTCGTCGGGACGATTGGTGTCGTCACGAAGATGGTATCATCGACCGGCGTGACCGACAGCGACATGGTCGCCGGCAGAATCACCAGGGTGGCACGGTCAATCTTGTCGGCGCTGGCGATGATTTCCACGACGCCGAGCGCTCGCGGCGTCACCGTGCCTGACGAATCGATCGTGGCGATCGACGGATCCGAGGTGGACCACGCAAACGTCATGGACGGCAGGATGCCGCCGTTCCTTCCCGTCGCGATCGCCGAGAAGGTGATGCGGTCCGAAGCCCGGATCGTGTCGGTGACGAAGATCGTATCCACCGACGGGGTGATGCGCACGTCGCCGATCATGAAACCAGGGACGTCGTTGAGGTTCACTCCGGTCGTGTCGATGCACGAGGTGGCTGCCAGCATTGTCCCTAGTGCGCAGAACGTCCGTACGCTCATTTTCCCTCCTCACACGGCCCGTCCGCCGCACCGGCGTGATCCGAAACCGCAAACAGGCTCAATTCGCTTCGTGGAATACGTACGTCCAGGGACTATTACTGACGCAAGCGGGTCGTTGAGCCGTGCCGATACGCATGCGCTCGGTGGCGGTACGGATCTGCTCGTTACGATGCGGGAAGGAATCGTTAGGCCGGAACGGCTGGTCGACCTGCGGGCCATTCCCGGCAGCGAGGCGTTGACCTGGGGCGCCGACGGCTCACTTCGGATCGGCGCGTCCGCCACCGTCGCCAGCATCGCCGCCGATCCCCGGGTGCAGGAACGGTTTGCGACGCTCGCCATGGCCTGCGAGGCGGTCGGGAGCCCCGCGTTGAGGAACATGGGCACCATCGGTGGAAACCTCTGCCAGCGGCCCCGCTGCTGGTATTTCCGGTCCGGCATCCACTGTCTCAAGACGGGTGGCAACGACTGTCCGGCATTCGAGGGTGAAAACACACACCTTGCGATCCTGGGCGGTGGACCCTGTTACGCCGTCCATCCGTCCGATCCCGCTGTTGCCCTGACTGCGCTGGATGCACTCGTGCAGATCGCCGGGCCAGCGGGTGCCCGCACGGTGCCGATCGCCGACTTCTTCGTGTTGCCCGACCCTGACCCGCGCCGCGAGACCGTGCTCGACGCTGGTGAGTTCATCACTGCCATCGACCTTCCCGCCGAGTCGTCCGGCGGGCGCCAGCGATATGCCAAGGTGCTCCAGCGGGGAGCCTGGGACTTCGCGCTGGCGTCGCTCGCGGTCGTCCGGCGCCCCGACGGGAACGTCCGCATGGTCCTCGGCGGCGTGGCCCCGATCCCGTGGCGCGTCAATCCCTCGGTCGAGGAGGACGTCGCCTCGGCGCCGCTGTCCGGCGACGATATCGAGGTCCTCGCCGAACGAGCGCTGTACGACGCACACCCGCTCTCCCGGAACTCGTACAAGGTCGCCCTGGCGCAGGCGCTCCTGCGGGAGGGGCTGGCGTTTCTAACTGCAGTTGAAAGCTGAAAGTTGGAAGCTGGAAGAAGTGCAACCCCTTCCGACTTCCAGTTCCTTTCAACTTCCAACTTCCAACTCTCAACTTTGATGAAGAAACTCCTCGTTGTCCTTGAGCGAGAATACATGGAACGGGTGCGTACGCGCTGGTTCCTGGTGGCCACCATCTTCGGGCCGCTGTTCTTCGGCGCGCTGATGTTCCTTCCGGCGTGGATGACCACTCGCTCCGAGGCGTCGTCCGACGTGGCCCGTATCCGCATCCTGGACGCCACCGGCACGAACCTGGGGCACCTGGTGGCGACGGAGCTCAACGGCGGCGTAGTTGGCGACACGTCCACTCAAGTGCTGCCGGTGAGCCCATCCGCCCTGGCGGGGGCCGAGTCGACGGCGACGCGCGACGTCCGGCAACGGGCGATCAAGGGCTACCTCGTCCTCGATCAGGGAACGCTGGAGGGACGGGGTTCGCGTTATGCAGGACTCAACGCGACCGCCCTGGCCGACATGCGCCGGATCGAGAATGCGGTGTCACGGGAACTGATCGGGCTGGAACTCAGCCGGGCTGGTCTCTCCACCGTTGAAGCCGACCGCGTGAAGCGGTTGCGGGGCGGGCTCAGGTCGGAGCGCGTCTCTCTGACCGGCCGTGGCGGCTCGGGTCGCGTGAACATCATGTTCGCCATGATCGTGGGCATCCTGCTGTACATGACCATCCTCATGTACGGGCAGAACGTCCTGCGCGGCGTCATCGAGGAGAAGCAGACCCGCGTCGCGGAGGTGGTGATATCCAGCGTGCGACCAACGACGCTGCTGGCCGGCAAGGTGCTCGGCGTGGGTGCGGTGGGCCTGACGCAGATGGGCATCTGGCTAGTAGCCACCTTCGTGATGATGCGGTACCGGGTGCCGCTCATGCAGGCCTTCGGGCTCCAGGCGGCCCCACTCCCCATGCCGTCGGTGACCGTTGGCCAGGTTGTCGTGCTGCTCATCTTCTTCCTGCTGGGTTACACGCTGTACTCGGCGCTCTTTGCGGCAGTCGGAGCCATGGTCAGCAGCGAGCAGGAGGCGCAGCAGGCGCAGATGCCGGTGGTGCTCATGCTCGTCATGTCCATCATGTTCCTGCAGCCGGTGCTGCTCGACCCGGACGGTCAGCTCGCGTTTACGCTCGGCCTGATTCCGGTGTCTTCACCCATCATGATGCCGCTCCGCATGAGTACCGTGGACGTGCCATCCTGGGAAATCGGGCTGTCGATCCTGGCGCTGGTAGCGGGGTGTTACCTGGCTGTGTACTTCGCGGCCACCGTGTACCGCACCGGCCTATTGATGCATGGGAAGCGGGTGACCTTTCGGGAGGTCTTTCGCTGGATCAAGGCTGCGTGACAGGACCGGATGGGTGGAACGGAAAGTGGGCCCGCCTTCACGCGGTGAGTCGCTGATTGGACGAGGCCTATGGAGCCCGGTATGCGGACCTGTATCACCGTCACTGGTGGTGGCGCTCGCGTGAGGAATTCCTGGAGCGTACCCTGGATCGCCTGGTCGGCGCGGGCGGGGCCGGTGAGGTTCTGGATTTCGGGTGCGGGGATGGACTGTTCTTCCCCGTGCTACGCAAGTACGGCGAGCCATGGGGAATCGAGCCGGATGCGGCTCTCCTCGATCCCCGGGGGGAATGGCGCAGCCGGATCAGAACCGACCCTCTGCACCGCGATCCCGCGGAGGCTGGACGGTACGGCCTGATTGTCGCTCTGGACGTGCTCGAGCACATCGCGGACGCGCTACCGGCCGTTCAGGAACTTCGGCGTCGCCTGCGACCGCGCGGATGGTTCGTCGCCACCGTCCCGGCTTTCCAGTCGCTCTGGACTGGTCACGATGACATGAACCATCACGTCAGGAGATATCGGCTGAAGGAGCTCGAGCAGCTCGTCAGGAACGCCGGACTCGAAGTCCACGACTCACGTTACTTCTTCGTCTGGCTTGCCATCGCGAAGGGCGCGGTAGTGCTCAAAGAGCGAATGACGCGTCCGGACGTCACGCCGCCCGCTGTGCCGCGCGCGATGCTGAATCGGCTGCTGCTCACGACGTGCCGTATCGAACAGCGCCTCCTCGGCACGACGCGGTTGCCTTTCGGAAGCTCTGCGCTGGTCGTGGGGCGTGCCCCTGGCAACGCCGGGGCTTGATGCTCGCCACTACCGTGTACCGCACCGGCCTGTTGATGCATGGGAAGCGGGTGACCTTTCGGGAGTCTTCCGCTGGATCAAGGCGGCGCAGTCCAAATCGCTGATCGTGATCGGCTGCCCTCGTTCGGTTGACTCAGGAGATCATGGTCTTAATCTGAGACCATGAAGACCATCAACGTGACCGAGCTCAAAGCCAATTTGAGTCGCTATCTCCGCATGGCATCGCGCGGCGCTCGAATCGTTGTTCGTGACCGCGAAGATCCCATTGCCCAACTGGGGCCTCCGGATTCTGAGGCGCGCTCATGGCGCGAGCGTCTCGGCCGGGAGGGACACCTGCGCCTCGGGACGCAGGACTGGGGACGGTTGAAGATCTCACCGCTTCCGGACCGGGTGGATATTCAGGCTGTGCTGGCTGCCGTAAGGGAGGAGGCTGATGAAGTACGTCGACGCTAACGCCGTTCTGCGTGTTGTGTTCGCCGAGCCGGCCAGCCGTGTGGCTGCAGGCAGGCGATCGCGTGGTCGCGTCGCAGCTCGTGGTGATAGAGACGTTCCGTGCCATCGATGGAGCCCGGTTCGCCGGCACTCTCGATGATCGCCTGAGTGCGGCCAAGCGCAAGGAGCTCACCGAGCTGCTGGCCATGCTGGATCTCTGGCGTATCGACCAGCCCGTCGTCGATCGTGCGAGTGGCTCGTTCGCCGTTCCGCTCCGATCACTCGACGCGATTCACGTCGCCACGGCCGAACTCCTTGTCGCGGCGGCCGAGGGCGAGCCGCTCGAGTTCTGGACTCATGATGAACGACAAGCCATCGCGGCACAGTCGCAGGGACTGAACGTTTTCGGGCGCGCGTTGGGCCAGTCGTAGTACACACCTGTTCAAGTGGATCAAGGCGAAGGCGGACGTTTGTGAGACTGCTATCCTCCAGCTTCTGACTCTATTTCCCGGGTCCGTACTGCGCCGGGGCAGTTGGCGTGACCAGCCGGTGCATCGCCGGCAGGTCGACCCAGAGCAGGACGACCATGGCGATCGTCGTCGCGACGACGGCCGCCATCAGTCCACGCTCGCGATAGAGGTGTTCCGGGTTCTGGGCGGCGCTGTTGGGCTTGAGCGCCACGCGCAGGTACATCGCCATCACCAGCGCGACCAGCGGGAACGCCAGGAGGAGCTCGAGGCGGTAGCGCATGGAGAAGGCGCCGAAGAAGAGCATCGCCGCCGCGGCGTAGAACATGATCGCAACGATGAGCCGTTCGGGCGTGTAGTGCGCAAATGACCGGCGGTACGCGCCGGCGCGCACCGGGTCGCCGATGCTCATCAGCTCCGCATACCGCTTGAGCGCCATGAAGTAGCAGCCGATCATCCAGTAGCTGAGGAGCAGCGAGGCCGGGGCAATGGTGGCGCTGGTGACGATGAACCAGCCGGCGAGCATGCGCAGCGGGTTATTGATCGCTTCAGACAGGACGTCGAGGTAGGGCTGGTCCTTGGTGCGCATGGGCGGGACGTTGTACAGGACCGCCATGAGCCAGAGCGCCAGCAGCGAGAGGGCGATCGGAATCGTTATGCTGAGCGCGAGCGCCATGCCGGC
>DAIUET010000184.1:0-6671 GCA_036845045.1 Gemmatimonadaceae bacterium
TGCGATAATGGTCCCGGTGTTCCTCCGGGATCAGCGGCACCAGGTCCAGCAGCGTCCGACGGAGCCCGCTGTCAGCGGCCACCCGCCGCTGCACGTCGGCGTCTTCCAGCAGCCGGAAGAGCGCGTCCACCAGTTGCCGGCGGGCTGTCGAATCGCTGACCCCTTTCGAAAGCGTGTCGGCGAGTCGAGCCACGCTCTCGGCGGGCATGCGGTGGCCGGCGTGGGCAGCGGCACCCGTGTCATGCCTCATGACCGCGCCCAGTTTCACGGTGGGCCTCGGTGGCGCCGCCAGCACGCCGACCACCGGACCGCCCTGGTTCTCCACCCCCATCGACGCCGCCATGCCCGTCCAGTCCTCCGTCGATATCACCTCGGTCGTGTCATCGCGATACCGGCGCGCCGCCGCCAGGATCTCGTCGCGCTTGCGATCACGCGGCACGGCGTCGTTGGCCAGGATGTCCGAGATGACGTCGTGCATGCTGTGCAGGTTGTCGAAGATAGCCGCGGCTTCCGGATAGCGCTTCGTGAACAGTGGTGCGATCCCCGGCGTCATCGGCATGACATAAGGCAGCGAGCGGGGCGGATCGACCAGCATCTGCTGGAATCGCGCCACCGCCGCGGTGATCAGCGCGGCTCGCTCGTCAGGCGTGCGGCCGGCCAGCAGCGCGTCGTAGAGCCCGACCTGCAGCCAGTGATATCCCCAGATCAGCCCATTGAACTTCGGATACCCCTTCCGGAAGGCGAGCGAGTACGGCTGGCCCTCCATGAGATTCATGCTCTTGGGCTTGACGCTGAACGCCAGGTCGGGCCGGCTCCGATAGTACGCCACGAGGCGGGCGACTTCGCGATCCCGTTGGGCCTCATCCAGCCGGTTGTCGGCGAGGACGTCATAGATCTGGCGATGCAGCACGTGCGCCCACTCGAACATCACCTTGGCTTCCGGAACGAGCCGGCTGTATGCGGGCGCGATCGCGGCCTCCTCGAGCGGCAGTTTCGGAGGATTCACCAGCAGCCGGCGCGTAATGTAGTCGTACTGCCGGACCTCGAGCACGCTCGCCGCCGCACCGGGGCGCGACCAGAGCACCTCGTACAGGATCGCGTGACCGTAGTCGAACGCGTTGAAGAGGCGGTCGGCCACGGGGTGCTGCTTGCGGAAGACCCAGTTGTGCGACGCCGGCAGGTAGTACTGCTCGCTGACGGTCGTCCACTGGGCGCCAGCGCTGGACACCGTCCCTGCGACCAGCAGGCCGGCGCAGAGCACACGCGGGAATGTGTTGTATGTCATCATCGGTCTGTCGGAAAGAGCCTGAGGAGGCCGAACGCGCGCGCCGCCCCGAATGTCAGTGACCATTCACGGTCGTCGTCGAGCGTGCGTCCCACACCTGCGTCGAACGCCCAGTAGGGATTCACCTGCCACCGCACGCCCGTCGCGACCCGCCAGTCCACATCGCCTGCATCACGCAGAGGTTTCTGGGCCACCACCTCGGCACCCACCAGGAGAGATCGCAGCGGCATGGCGCGGTCGACTGCCAATCCAGCCATCCATCGCGACACGTCGTGCAGGGCGCCGTCATCGGTTTCGTCGAGCACCGGACCAGGCGTGCCGTCAACGTTGAGATGGATGCGTCCCCACGCTGTGGTGCGTGTTGCGATCGCGCCAAACGTCGCGTAGCTGCGGTCGGGACCGAAGTCACCGGCGGGGATCGCGACCGACGCGTTGAGTGCCAGGGCGGGCCACCCCAGCGTCTCGACGTTCAACGCGTGCAGCATCGAGACGTGCACCGCGCCGACGCCCCGTTTTGGCGCACCTGCGAACCCCTCCGAGAAGAAGACAGGAAGTCCCACCTCGAGCTGAGTCCTCGGCAGGATACCATACGCCAGCTCCGGCTCGACCGACCACAACACCCGTGCGCCGGCCGAGCGCGCCCAACGCAGCGGCGCCGCCTGAACCTCGAACGCGTACCGCTCTATGGCCGTCGCGTCCTGGACGTGCAGAGGACGGCCTCGATCGGTGTTGAAGTAATCGGTCTGCGCGCCCGCGGTCGCATGAGCGATCGAGATCGCGAGTATGGGCAGCAGTGGGCCGCGCCAGCGGGACGCGGCGTGTATATCACGCATGATGAAAAGTCGCTCCATCGGGAAGGTGGCACGACGGCGCAGCGGAAATGAGTGCGCCGGAAGACGCGAATGAGCGCCGCCGTCAGGCGGCTGCGATCAATGCGTCAGGCCCGCGGAGGGGGTATGTCGGGCGAAGCGCTCGGCGAAGGAGGAAGGATATCGGATCCCCTGAGGACGCCGTCCTCGTGGAGGTTACCGGTCGCCAGCGCCGCCAGCCGGCCCACATCGATGACGAGCGCGCATGGGCCCATCATCAGACAGGCTGTATTCGTGGCATCCCCCTCAGGGGCCTCGTCGAGAATGTCGTGGTGCGCAGGCGCCGGCATGTCATGCCCCGCGTGCCCCTGGTGACCGGCCACCACGACTTGCCCCGCGTTCGACGGGTTCCCCGACACCGCGCACGCAGCTCCCGCCTGCACGAAAGACAGATTCGCGAAGGCAAGCAGGGCAGCGAAGGCGGCTAAACGACGCATTGAATGAAAGTAATGAGGCAGGCTCCAGCCTGAACACGAGTTCCCATTGTATTCCCTATTTCCCTATTCCCTATCTGAGATTCCTGTACATGAGGTCGATCAGTTCGTCGTACATCTGCTCTGCCTGCTCGGGGCCGGCCTTGATCGCAGAGGTCGCACAGTGCTTCAGGTGGTTGCGCATGAGCTCCCGTCCCACGCCGCGCAGCGCTTCCTGAACGGAGGAAATCTGGGTCAGGATATCGGCGCAGTAACGATCCTCGTCGACCATCTTCTGCAATCCGCGAACCTGCCCCTCGATCCGGCGCAATCGCTTCAGATTCCGGTCACGAATGTCGGGGTCGACGCCAATCGCCTTTCGACCACCGGACGCAGTCGTCGCACACCCGCACGCGCAGGCAGCAGGTTCGTCGATCGATTCGAGAAGCTTGCCCATTTGCATATCCGTGTTATCTGGTTTCTCCCACATCCCACATCCCACATCCCACGTCGTCTATCGCCCGAGGCGAAGGCTGTTCGTCACGACACTTACTGAACTGAGCGCCATGGCTGCACTGGCGAGTATGGGGCTCAACAGCATCCCGGTCGCGGGATAGAGCACGCCTGCCGCGATGGGCACGCCCAGCACGTTGTAGACGAAGGCCCAGAACAGGTTCTGGCGCATGGTGCGCATTGTCCGGCGCGAGAGGAGGACCGCATCGGCGACGCCCGCGAGGTCGGCGCGCAACAGGGCTATGTCACCCGCTTCGAGCGCCACGTCGGTGCCACCCCCCATCGCCACGCCGACATCGGCGCGCGCGAGTGCCGGTGCATCGTTGATGCCGTCACCCACCATGACGACGACGTGACCCTCCTCCTGAAGGCGGCGAATCGCGTCCACCTTTCCCTCGGGCAGGACTCCGGCGATGACGCGATTGATGCCGACATCGCGGGCGACCGCGTGAGCGGTTGCGGGCACGTCGCCGGTTAGCAGGACCACGTCGAGTCCCGCCTGACGGAGCCGGTTGACCGCGGCAACGGAGGTCGGGCGCACGGGGTCGGCAATCGCAAGTCCGCCGGCCAGCGCGCCGTCGACGTTCACGTACACCACGGTTTCGGCATGCTGTGATCGCTCATCCGCCCACGACCGGATCGGTGTGACATCGATCCCCCAGTCGCGCATGAGGCTTTCGTTGCCGGCGACTACGGCACGACCGTCGACGACGCCGCTGATGCCCTTGCCCGTGATCGACGAGAAGGACTCGACCGGACTCAATGCCGCTCCGTGCGTCGCCGCCGACTCGACGATGGCTGACGCCAGCGGATGTTCGGAGACGTTCTCCAGCGACGCCGTCAGCGCCAGCAATCGCGCTTCCGTCCAGGGAGACTGGACGTTCATCGCAACCACCGATGGGCGTCCTTCGGTCACCGTGCCTGTCTTGTCCAGCACCACAGTGTCTGCGGTTCCGGCACGTTCCAGCGCCTCGCCGCCCTTGATCAGCACGCCCAGCTCCGCGCCGCGACCCGTCGCCACCATCACCGCCGTGGGCACGGCCAGTCCCATGGCGCAGGGGCATGCGATGATGAGCACCGAAACGGACGCTGTGAACGCCCGCAACAGCGGAGCCGAGTCCGCCACGATGAACCAGATGATGAACGTCAGGACCGAAATGCCGATGATCGCCGGCACGAACACCGCGCTCACGCGGTCTGCCAGGCGCTGGATGGGCGCGCGCGACCCCTGCGCGTCGCGCATGAGTCGCACGATCTGCGACAGGACGCTGTCCGAACCCAACGTGGTGGCGCGATAGGTGAAGCTGCCGGTCCGGTTGATCGTGCCGCCGATAACGCGGTCGCCGGTTGTTTTGGCCACCGGCAACGCTTCCCCGGTCAGCATCGATTCGTCGACGGCGCTCGACCCGCTCACCACCTGGCCGTCGACGGCAAGCCGCTCGCCGGGCCGCACCACGATCTCATCGCCCTCCCTGACCGCGGCCAGGTCCATCTCGCTCTCGACACCGTCCCGCCGGACACGCGCCGTTCGCGGTCGGAGATCGATCAGCTTGCGGATTGCCGACGAGGTGCCCGCCTTGGCCCGGGCCTCGAGCGCGTTACCGCCCAGGATGAAGGCGATGATGATGATCACCGCCTCGTAGTAGACCTCGGGCGCCATCCCACGCGCGATGAACACCTGTGGCGCAACCGTGGTGAACACCGAAAACAGGAAGGCCGCTCCGGTGCCCACCGCGATCAGCGTGTTCATGTCGGCCGACCGGTGCCGCAACCCCTTCCACGCTCGCACGTAGAAGCGGGAACCCGCCCAAACCATCACGACGCTGGTCAACAGGAGCAGTCCGTACGAGAGCACTTCAACCGGCACGGAGTACAGCCACGGCATGGCACGACGGAGCAGCGGATCGAGCCACTGCATCGTCCAGCGCATGACCGGATCCGCCGAGCCGAGTCCATGATGGGCGTTGGCGGCCATGAGGGGCATCGACGCGATCATCGCCACCGCGCCCGCGGCCAGCGACACCACCGCCTTGCGCCTCAGGTCGCGCGCCTCCTCGACGCGCGCCGCATCCTGCGCCTCCTGCTCCTCGACCGCGCTCCGCTCGTCGACCGGAAGCTCAGCACCGTATCCCGTGCCGCGAATGCGCTCGATCAGCGACGATGCGTCTACGACATCAGGATCGAACCGGACCGTGGCGGTGTTGGTCATGAGACTGACCGCGGCCTCATCGACACCGGGCGTCCGCTCGAGCACCCGTTGTACGCGGGCCTGGCAGGCGGCGCACGTCATGCCGGAGACCGGAATGTTGAGCTTCGCTGCCTGACGAGACGCCGGCAGCGCCTTCTCGACAAGGGTAGCGGTTCCGCCTGGCTCTTCGCGCGCCATTATGCGGCCTGTCGCGCCTCGTATCCCGCGTCCGCCACGGCGTCCACCAGGTCGCCGACCGTCGCCGTGTTCTCGTCGAACGCAACCGACACCGACCCGATGCGGACATCCTCGACCGTGACACCGGGGACCGCCGCCAGGGCCTCGCGCACCGCGTGGACACAGTGGCCGCAACTCATCCCCGATACATCGAGCTTCAGCTTTGTCATAGAGCCTCCCAGGGTTGCGGGGCGGAACGCCCGCACCGGGAAGCTATATACCCCCTCCCCCTATCTCAAGAGGCTAGTCGGCCGAGAAGCCAGCCTCGGCGAGTGCGGCCATCACCTGGGTACGGACCGCTGGGGGCATGAGGTGACGGTCGCGGACGCGATCCAGCGCCTGCATGAAGCGCTGGCCGAACTCGGCGTGGGGGAGGCAATGGCTGCAGCTCTCCAGGTGCTGCCGCACCTGGCCCATCCGCTCGTCGTCCAGCTCCTCGTCGAGGTAATCCCAGAGCTGGCGTACCGCCGTTGTGCAATCGATCTGGCGATCCTCGTCAGGCATCGGTTCGTCCTTCCTCGGACGCATGCGCAAGGCCTGCGTCCATCGCGTGCGTCCTGAGCTTGTGCTGCATCTGCCGGCGCGCACGGAACAGCCTGGAACGCACCGTACCAATTGGTACACCGAGAATCTCCGCGGCGGCCTCGTAGGACTGGTCCTCGACGTCGACGAGCTGCACCGCCGAGCGGAACGGTTCCTCGAGTCCGGCGAGGGCGCGCTCGAGGGCAGGACCGAGGTCGAGCGACGACAACAGGCGGTCGGTTCCGTCCTCGATCATCGCGCGGTGCTCGCGCGCTGCAGCGATCGCCTCGGTGTCCGCATCGATCGCGTCCACTTCGAGGCGGGCGTGCTGACGCGACCGGAGGAACGCATTCCGGCAGATGGTAAAGAGCCAGCGGCGGCAGTCGCTTCCGGGCTCGAAGGTGTGCCACGACCGGTACGCTCTCAGGTACGTCTCCTGAACGATGTCCTGGGCGTCTGACGGATCGCGCGTCAGCGAGACGGCGAACCGGTAGACGTCATCCATCCATGGAATGGCGTCGCGCGCGAAGCTCTCATCTTTCGAACTTCCGCTGTCGCGGCGTTCGGCCATCGGTTCACCAACCCGGGAAGCTGGTTCGCGGTTCCCCACGCAACGGGATGGGGGACTGTATGATACAGCCGAA
>DAIUET010000185.1:0-6666 GCA_036845045.1 Gemmatimonadaceae bacterium
CCCGCTGACGGCGATCCGGGCCGACTGAGTCGCGCGCTCGGCAGGCGCTTGACGCACCTCGCGCGCGAATGCTACTCTGGTAGCAGTATGCTACCAGAGTAGCACACCGCCCACCCCCAGCCACGACGGCCGAGCCTGTTCGCGTCTGACCGCGGTGACGGCTCACCCCAGCTGCGCAACCAAAGCACAACATCGCCTGTCCAACCCGGCGCTTCTCCCACCGTCCCGGACCCGAACATGCCCACCTTCTTCGTCGCCTCCCTCGCCGCAATCGTCGCGACGCAGGACGTAGCGCAGGCACCCGGCCGCCCTGCTTCCACGGCTTCCACCGTCGCGACGGCCAGCGCGGTGCGCGCCACGCAGCCACCACGGATCGACGGGCGCACCGACGACGCTGTCTGGCAGCACGCGCCAAGGTTCTCCGGCTTCCGGATGTTCGAGCCGAAGGTGGACGTGGATCCAACCTTCACGACCGAGTTTCAGGTGGCGTACGACGAGAAGAACCTGTTCGTGCTGGTCCGGATGTTCGATCCGCATCCCGACAGCATCATGCACGCCCTCACCCGGCGCGACGTGCGCGGACCGTCGGACCAGATCAAGATCCTCATCGACTCCTACGACGACAAACGGAGCGGATTCACGTTCGCGATCAATCCGGACGGCGTGAAGCGCGATTATGCGATGAGCAACGACGGCAACGAGGACGGGTCGTGGAACGGCGTCTGGGATGCCGCGGCTGCCGTGGATTCGCTGGGCTGGGTTGCCGAGTTCCGGATTCCCCTCTCGCAGCTGCGATACGCGCCGGCCCCCAGCCACACCTTCGGGTTCGGGATCTGGCGTGACGTCGAGCGCGTCCGCGAGCGGAGTTCCTGGCCGCTCTGGTCACCGACCCGGAGCGGCATCTCGTCGCAGCTCGGCCGCCTGACGGGGCTGGACGGCATCAGCAGCGACCGGCGCCTGGAGGTCACGCCCTACATGGTCACGAAGAACGTCCAGCGTTTCGACCCGGCCTCCGGCTACGGACGCGACCAGCAGATCTCCATCGGCGGTGACCTCAAGCTCGGCCTCACGCCTAACGTTACGCTCGATGCCACGGTCAATCCCGACTTCGGCCAGGTCGAGGCCGATCCGGCGGTCGTCAACCTCACTGCGTTCGAGACGTTCTTCTCCGAACGGCGACCGTTCTTCGTCGAAGGGACCGGGTTGTACCGGTTCGAGCTGAACTGCTACATCGTGGTCGACTGCAGCACGAACGAAGGCCTGTTCTACTCCCGTCGCATCGGGCGCTCGCCGGCCCTGCGCAGCCAGTACGGCGACGCGAGCACGGCAACCGCGACGCCCATCGCGGCGGCCGCGAAACTGACGGGTCGCACGCGCAGCGGTCTCTCATTCGGACTCCTCGAGGCGCTCACCCCGGAAGTCACCGGGACGCAGGACCGGACGGTGGAGCCGCTTACCAACTTCGTCGTCCTCCGCGCCCAGCAGGACCTGCGGGGTGGCGAGTCGGGCATCAGCGTCATTGCCACCGGCGTGAATCGCTCGCTCAACTCGCTCACCGAGCCCTTCATGCACGACGGGGCGTATGCCACCGGCGCCACGTTCCGGCATCGCTTCAACCGGCAGCAGTACGAGCTGGCCGGCCAGGTCGCCGCCTCGCGCGTCACCGGGACGCCGGCCGCCCTGCTCCGCACGCAGCAGAGCGGCGTCCACTACTACCAGCAACCGGGCGATGACCTCGAGGTCGACTCGACCGCCACGTCACTCACCGGACACGCCGAGCAGCTCAAGTTCGGCAAGTACAGCGGTGGTATCACGCGCTTCGAGACCAGTCTGGTGCACCAGTCCGCCGGCTTCGACGTCAACGACCTCGGCTTCCTGCGTCGCGCGGACCGTGTCGACTGGAGCACGTGGGCTGCATTGAGCTGGCGCACCGCGCGCTGGATCTACCGCTGGGCGCAACTCAATGGAAATCACTGGGAGACGTGGAATACGTCAGGCACGCGGCTGGAGAACGCCTGGAACATGAACGGCCATATGGGACTCAACAACAACTGGGACGTTCACCTCGGCGGTACGATCTCCGGCGTGACGCCGAGTTACTGCGACCGCTGCACCCGTGGCGGCCCGGTGCTGCGCTCCTCGCGCGGCTTCTTCCCATGGGGCGGCGTGAACACCGACAGCCGCAAGACGATCAGTGGCGGCATGTGGGTGAACCTGTCTTTCAGCGACGAAGGGAAGTCTCGGGGCACCAACCTCGGTCCCTATGTCAATTTCCGGCTCGCGACAAACCTGCAGGCGAACCTCGGGCTGAACGTCGACAAGGATCGCAACGACTCGCAGTGGTACGGGAATTTCGACGGGCAGGACGGCGTCCGGCATTACAGCTTTGCCCACCTGGATCAGCGGACGGTGTCGATGAGCCTGCGCCTGAATTACACCGCGACGCCGGACCTGACATTCGAGTTCTACGGCGCGCCGTTCGTCTCGACGGGCACATACTCGAACTTCCGCGAGCTGAGTGCCAACCCGGGCGCGGACCGCTATGTGGACCGGTTCCAGCCCTACACGCCACCGCCAGGCTCGGAGACGTCCTTCAAGTTCACGCAGCTCCGGACGAACGCGGTGATCCGGTGGGAGTATCGCCCCGGGTCAACGATGTTCCTGGTGTGGGCGCATGGCCGGCAGGACTCGGACGACGGCAGCGTGCGGCAATCGTGGTCGCGCGACTACCGTGACCTGTTTGCGCTGCACCCCGACAACACGTTCCTCATCAAGGTGGCGCATTGGCTCAACCGATAGGATGGGAGATGTTGGAGGTGGGATGTGGGAGGAACCACAGGTCAGATCAGATCTGATCACGATGGTTGTTTCGACGCCAATGAGATCTGTTCTTATCAGACGCCGGGTCCTCCCACATCCCATATCTCACATCCAGCTTCTATTCCCGCCTCAGCGTCGCGTTCGGATCCACGCGGGTGGCGCGCCAGGCGGGAACAGCGCAGGCGAGCATCGCCGTCAGGGCCAACAGGAGCGGCGCAGCCGTGAACGTTACGGGGTCGGTGGGCGCAACCTCGAACAGCAGGCCCCGCATCAAACCGGTCAGCGCCAGTGCACCCGCGATGCCGATCACCACGCCTATCGCAGCCAGGCGCGCGCCCTCGCGCAGCACGAGTCGCATGACATCGGGGGCGCGGGCTCCCACGGCCATGCGCACCGCGAACTCGCGTTGGCGTGCTTCCACCCCGTACGCGACGAGCCCGTACGTTCCGATGCTGCCCAGGAGCAGCGCCAGCCCGCCGAATCCAAGGAGAAGCACCGCCGCCGCGCGCGCCCCGAGGACTGAATCTTCCACCAGCGCCGACATCGCGCGCTCACGACTGAGCGGCGTATCATCCGCGACCTCACGCATGACGGAACGGATGAGCACGATCACGGACGACGGATCGCCGTCGGCGCGCACGGTGATGGCGAAGGGCACCTCGGGCGACTGATCGTACGGCACATACACCGCCGGCACCTCGGCGGCCCGGAGGTCGTTGTTGCGCACATCAGCGACCACACCGACCACGGATAACCAGCCGGGCCAGGGGAACCGCAACTGACCGCCAACCGCCTGGCGCCCAGCCCAGTATCGCCTGGCGGCGGTTTCGCTCACGATCGCCACCGGCATGCCATCCGCCCGGTCCGCGTCGGTGAAGGTGCGACCCTGCCGCAGCTCGATTCCCATTGCCCTGAAGTAGTCAGGCGTCACCTTCCGCAGCTCGAACAGCTCCAGCTTGTTGGGGTCCGTGGTCCAGCCATCGATCCACATGGCCATGCCGTGATTGGTCTGGTCGAATGGCAGCTGCGTCGTCACCGCCGCCGCCCTGACGCCGGGCGCCGCTGACAGCCGCTCCACCGCACGCCTGACGAGTGCGCGCTGCCGGTCGGGAACCGCATAACGAGCCCGGGGCGGGTTCACCTGCGCCGTGACGAGCTGGCTGGCGTCGAAGCCGGGATCCACGTCCATGATGCGCGCGAGGCTGCGGACGAGCAGCCCCGCGCCGATGGCCAGCATCACGCCGATCGCGATCTGGGCGCTCACCAGGGCTCCGGCGAGCCGACGGTGCGGCGCCCCGACGCCGGAACGCGCGCTGCCGATCGCCTGGAGGCCCCCGGTGCGCGCGAGTCGCCGCGCCGGCGCGATACCGGACAACAAGGCGGTGACGCCGGTAGCCGCCACGGTAAACGCCACCACCCATCCATCCAGCCGCACCTCATCGAGGCGCGGCGTTGTCGCCGGGAGCAGCGAGACCAGCACCGGCACCGCAACGATGGCGAGCAGCAGGCCGGCCGCGCCGCCCAGGACTGCCAACAGCAGGTGTTCGAGGAAGAGCTGACGGGAAAGCCGGCGCGGTGCGGCACCGATGGCCGCCCGGATCGACATCTCGCGGGTTCTGGCGGCGCCGCGCACCACGAGGAGATTGGCGACGTTGGCGCACGCCATGGCCAGGACCAGGCCGACGGCGCCAAGCAGTACGAAGAGCAGGCCGCGGCTGTCCTGGACGAGGCGGAACCGGAGGTCGCTCACCGTCAGGCCATCGAGATACTCCGGCATGCTGGGACGCCAGATGGGATTTTCACGCTGCAGTTCCTGGCCGATCCGATGGACGTCGGTGCGCGCCTGCTCGCGCGTCACACCGTCCTTCAGGCGACCGATGATCTGGTGCCCATACGCCCCCCACGAATACCCAACGGCCGATTCCAGGCAGCGGGGCGGCGAGCTGCTCGTGCACCGCGCGCCGGTCGGGTCGATGAGAAGCGGAATCCAGAGCCGTGTCTCGCTGCTCGGAAACGTGAAGCCGGGCGGCGCGACGCCCACAACCTGCCGACTGAGGCCATCGATCTCGATCGGCCGACCGACGATGAGCGGATCGGAGCCGAACCGATCCCGCCAGAGCGCATGGCTGATGACGACGACACGGTCCGCACCGGGACCGTCTTCCCCCTTCCTGAGGAAGCGACCCTGCAGGGCTCGGACGCGGAGCACATCGAAAAACTCCGCGCTCACCTGCGCACTCGTCAGGCGCATGGGTTCGTCGCTGCCGCTCAGGCTTACGGCGTACTTCGGGAAGTAGGTCGCCACGGATTCGAGCGTCCGGGAGCGGTCCCGGATGTACGTGAACTCGGCGAGCGAATGGCCCCCATCCCAGACACTGACCAGCGATCGCGTATCCGGAAATGGGAGGGGCTGCAGCAGGACCGCGTTGACGACGGAAAAGATCGCGCTGTTCGCGCCAATGCCCAGCGCCAGGGTGCCCACGGCGACGATGGTAAAGACGGGTGAGCGGCGGAGGATGCGCAGGCCGAAGCGGAGGTCTCCGGACAGGTCGCGCGCCGCGCCGAGCCCCCTGGCGTCCCGTCCTTCCTCGCGGAAGCGTTCGACGCAGCCGAACGACTGGCGCGCGCGCCGGCGGGCCTCGTCAGGCGGAACGCCGCTGCGTTCGTGGTCGGCCGCCTCCATGTCCAGGTGAAACGCCATCTCCGCGTCCATGTCGCGGTCGGCTTCCCGGCCGCGAAGGAGCGTCACAAGCCGGCGGAAGAGTCGTCGCGTATTCACAGGCCAGCTCCCTGGAGCACGAGGTTGACGGCGCCGGAGTACGCGCGCCAGGCGGTGCTTTCGCGGGTGAGGGCGCGCCGGCCGGGCGCCGACAACTGGTAGAACCTGGCGCGTCTGCCCCCGTCGGAGATGCCCCAGACAGCGCGAACCAGCCCGCGGTCTTCCAGGCGGTAGAGCGCGGGATACAGGGAGCCCTGCCCCACACGCAACACCTCACCGGATTGCTGCTGGATGCGGCGTGAGATTGCCCAGCCGTGGAGGGGGCCGGCGTGGAGCGTGGTCAGAATGAGGAGATCGAGCGTGCCCTGCTGCAGTTCCGGAGCGGCCATGATGTCCCTCGCCTCGACGGTCGACAACAATCCCGGACGGCCTGTTGTCGACCGTCGAGGTATGGGACACCGGGTCGGCCAGGAGGGTTTGCACATCTGAGATGGGAGATCTGAGATACACTTCACGATCTGATTGCCACAGAATCCGGCGGCATTCCGTCTGGCAGGTGCCTCAGATCTCCCATCTCCCGTCTTCACGCACCACCAAGCCCCTCCAGCGCCGCAGCCGCCCGTCCGGCTCCGTGCTCGGCGCGCACGGCGGCGGCGACCTCGGTCGCCTGACGCCGGTACGCCGTGCCGGTCAACAGCGCACGCAGGTGATCGCGCACGGTCCGCCGGTCGTATTGCGTCGGGAATAGCACCCGACCGACACCCAGCCGCGCAGCGCGGATCGCGTTGTCCCCCTGGTCATGGGCATGCGGCACCACGAGCATCGGGCGCCCGGACGCCAGCGCCGTATGCAGGGTTCCGGCCCCGCCCTGGTGCACGATGACCGACGCCCGCGCGAAGAGTGCAGAATGGGGCGCCCAGTCCGCGACGCAGACATCGCCACGGTTGGCCGCGTCGGGCCGGTGTCCGTCATGCTGGCCGACCAGCAGTACCGATCGGACGCCGACGTCAGCGGCCGCCTCGAGGCTCGCCTGATAGAAGGCCGGCGCCGACGCGGCCGCGACCGCAGCGCTGCCTAACGTGAACACCACAGGCGGCGGGCCGGCATCGAGGAACGCCGCCACCTCT
>DAIUET010000186.1:0-6602 GCA_036845045.1 Gemmatimonadaceae bacterium
CACGCTGCGCCGGGCCGAGCTACCGATCAGCGATTCCGCCGGGGTGTCGGCCACGTCAGGCGCGTGGGAGTGCCTTGGTGACGTTCCGGTCCTTCCACAGGATCGAGCCCACCATGTAGAGCCCGATTGCGCCAGCGATCATGAACCCTACCGTGCCCAGGAAACGCCGATGCGGGAGCAGCATCGCGCTGGCCACGATCAATCCGGCGAGCACCAGGCCGCTGAAGATCCGGTTGGCGACTTTCTGCAGTCCCTCGACCAGCACGTTGACCTGCGGCACCTCGAGTTTCGCGCTCAGCTCATTGTCCGCCAGGCGCTTGGTGATCAGGTCGATGCGGTGCGGCAGCGCCCCGAGGAGATCTGCTCCCTCGCTCACTGCGCGATACATGGCGCGCGGGTTCAGGCGGCTCCGCATCCGCTCGGCCACGATCTCGGCCATGTTCTGCTGGATGGCGACCGCCGGCTCGAACGACGGATCGAGCGAGCGCGTCACGCCACCCAGGTGGACGAGGGTCTTGGCGAGTAACGTGAGGTCCGCCGGAAGGCGCAGCCCGCGCTGGTACGACACCGCGATCACCTTGTTCAGGAGTGCACCGGCCTCGAGTTCACTCATGTCGGAGCCGTAGGCATACGCGACGATCTCATTGATCTCGCGCGCGTACGCGGCGCGGTCAAAGCCCTCGAGCGGCTCACCCATCTCGACCAGCACTTCGGCGACCTCCTCGCCGTGATCGTCGGATAATCCGTAAAGGAGCCTGACGCACTGGTCACGGAGCTTGGGAGGCAGGTGAGCCGTCATGCCGAAGTCGATGAGCGCCAGTTTGGGCTCGAGCAAGCTGGGCGCCGCCGGCGCGACCTCGCGCGCCTGCCGCTCGGAGCGCGCGATCCGGGTCTCTCCCGAGGGCTCATCCAGGTTCGCCCCGAACGTGACCGCTTCCGAGGGGGTCTGAGGATTCGAGTCCCTCGGGAGCACGAGGAAGATGTTCCCCGGATGCGGGTCGGCATGAAAGTGCCCGTCGATCGCGATCTGCTGCAGGTACGCCCGCGTCAGCTCGTCCGCCAACGGGCCCAGATCGATCTCGCTGCGCGTGGTTGCGGGGATCTCGCTCACTTTCGTGCCGCGAATGCGCTCGGCGGTGAGCACGCGCTCGGTCGAGTATCCCTCTATGATGCGCGGCACTAGCAGGTGCGGGAAACCGGCAAGGCGGCGGCGGAACTGCGCGCCATTCCGCGCCTCGACGCGGTAATCCAGCTCGTCGGCGAGCGCTCGCTCGAGCTGTCGCAGGATACCAAGCATGTCCACCCGCTTCCCCGCTGCCGTGTGGTCGGTGAGGAAGCGCGCCAGCTCGTGGAAGAACTCGATGTCATCGGCCAGCAGCGCGCGGATGTTCGGCCGCTGCACCTTCACGACCACGTCGCGCCCGTCGGGCAGGCTGGCGGCGTGCGCCTGGCCCAGGCTGGCCGTGCCTAACGGCTCGATGTTGATCGTCGGGAAGAGCGAATCGACCTCGGCACCGAGTTCGGTCTCGATGATCTTCGCCACCTCGTGGAACGGAAGCGGCTCGACATCGTCCTGCAGCGTTTCCAGTTCGCGGATGTATGCCGGCGGGAGCAGGTCCGACCGCGTCGCGAGAACCTGACCGAGCTTTATGTAGGCGGGCCCGAGCTCAACCAGCCGCTCGCGAAAGGCGCGCGCGGTGGATTCCGTGTCGCTCTCACCGTCGGCGCGAACCTTCTCATCCTCCTGCGCCAGCCCCGCCAGTCCCTGATCGCGGGCAAAGTCGGCGAGGCCGTAGCGCGTGAAGAGGCCGACGGTAGCTGCCAGCCGCGGCAGGTGGCGTGGTGCAAGCATAGGTATTGCTTGCTACCGGCGTTCTCGCGGCGAGGGTCCGCCAATTCCTGTAGTCGGCACCCTAACGGTCGGGTGCGGTGAGCGTCGGTGAACTGCGCTCTCGCGAGTAAACGTCCCCCGCGGCAGCGCGTTTTCAGGACGGCTGGCGTTCGAACCGGATTCCCCGAACACGACCGGCATCGAGCGAGAAACCTGTGATACGGCGGGATGCGTCGCGAGTGAATCGCAGCGTGAGGTTGCCGGCAGTCAGGACGTCGGACGCTGACCGTCGGATGACGTTGCGGTTGACGTTGTTGCGCAGGACGAGCTGTTCCCCTTCGACCACGAGTGTCCACGTCGCGTCGAGCTCGCCGCTGCGGTACGTGCCCACATATTCTGCGCCGTCTGTCGCGCTCACCAGCGGCGCCTGAGGATTCTGTTGCGGAGACGGGCCTCCGGACCCCGTTGCGACCGGTGCGGTGGTCATCCGGTCCGCCAGGAAGACTTCGGCGACCCGACGAGCCAGTTGAGCGGCGGGGGCGGTGGGCGTGTTGCACAACACGATCGCGCTGAACCGCTGATCAGGAAACCGCAGGAGATGGGTACGGAATCCGGTCAGCGAGCCGCCGTGCTCCAGGGTCCGCAGCCCGCGATACGACTGATGTCCGATGCCGAACGCATAGGGCAGCGTGTCACCCTTCGTCAGGACGCCGCGAGTCACCACCAGCTGTTGTACCGCGGCTCCACCCACCTGGCCCGAGTAGAAGTTCGCGTCCCATCGGACGAGGTCCTCGATGGTCGAGTAGAGGCCACCGTCTCCGACCTTGTCGAACGTGAACCAGTGATTCATCCGCCATCCGTTCGGTCCGGGGACGTAGCCGATCACGCGCCGAGGCACAACCACGCCGGCATCGTCGTGGAAATGCGTGTCGTTCATCCCCAGCGGCTTGAAGATCTTCGCTTTGGCATACTCGGCCAGCGACTGGCCGGTTGCCCGCCTGACGAGTTCCGCCAGCAGGACATAGCCCGTGTTGCTGTAGAGGAACTCGGTGCCGGGCGCGAAGTTCAGCGCCTTCTGTCTGGCGATGAGCGAGAGCAGGGCCGCGTCGGTCCAGACGTCATCGGGATTACGGCCCGACAGGGGAATGAGCGTCAGGTAATCCCGAACGCCGCTGGTATGGTGAATGAGGTGCCGGATGGTGACGGGAGTGCCGTAGTCAGGAAACTCGGTGATGTATTTCCGCACCTCGTCGTCGAGCGACAGCTTCCCTTCCTGCGCGGCGAGTGCCACCGCGAACGCCGTGACCTGTTTCGAAACCGACGCAAGGTAGAAAACCGACCGCGTGTCGATCGGCACTCCATGGTCCAGGTTCGCGGATCCATAGCCGCGCCCGTACACGAGTCTGCCATCCTGCGCCGCACCCACCGCGCACCCGGGGGACCCCGGCATGGCGAACGTGGCGAAAAGACTGTCCACTCGCGCGTTGCGCATGTCCTGCGCGAGGAGCACTGATGGCAGTAGGCCGAGGGCGAGGGGCGCTACCGCGGCCCGAATTGAGATCGCGACTTTCATGCCGGCATAGTACCGTACGCAGGGGCAGCAGGCGAGACGTCTTCCTGGACACCAGGCACTGTGCAAAGGATCTGGATACTCGCATCCGTTCTCTTGATGGCGTGCGCCGCGCTGGGCATCGACCCTTCGACGTTCGACGAGCCGCCTCTTCCGCCCCGGATCGCCGCCGACACGCAGGCCCGCCTGGCGCTGGGAACCTGGGTGAGCCCCGAAGGGACGCGCGTCCGCTTTGCGATGGTCGTCCCGCCGATGAGCCCGGGCGATCGCCTGCCGTTCGTCCTCGCCCTGCACGGAATGGCGGCCACCGGCGACACGGTGCCTCCGTGGTTCGGCATGCGCTCGCTGGAAACGCTCTTCGGTCCTGCGCTCCGGCCGTTAGGCGCGATCATCGTCGCGCCGGACGCGCCGAGGAACAACTGGACCGACCCGGTGGCGGAACGGGCGATACTGGCGCTCACGGACGAGATGAAGCGTCGCTACCCGATCGACTCGTCGCGCACACTGGTGACGGGGAACAGCATGGGCGGGATGGGCTCCTGGTTCCTGGCACACCGCCATCCCGGCGTCTTCCGCGCCGCCGTGCCGCTCACGTCGTTTCCGCTGATCCGTCATACGCCGTTCAACCGGGCCGGACTCGGTGCGGCGTTCGACGAAATGGCGAAGGACAACTCGGGCGCGTGGACGGCGCCGTTCCGCCAGGTCCCGGTCTACGCGATCCACTCGCGCCAGGACGAGAGCGTCCCGTTTTCCGCGGAATCGACACTGGTGGCCATGATCAAGGCGCGCGGCGGACAGGTGGAGTTTGTCGCCGTCGACAGCCTGAAGCACGGTCCACCGATTTCCTATCAAGGCGCATTGCGTGGCGCGGTTCCGTGGATCCGTCGCCAATGGTCCCGCCCCTGACTGCCGGCCCGGCCGCAAACACTCTGTCCGCTGGAGAGACGAGCCATGACACCGCACCTGCCCGTGACCACCGTCGCCATCGCGTTTCTCGCGATCGGCGCCACGATCGCCAGCGCCCCGGACGTGGCAGTCGTCCAGGGTGTGCAGCTCGACGCCGACGACATCGGAGGGGTCGTGACGGGGCCGGGGGGACCGGAAGCGGGCGTGTGGGTCATCGCCGAAACCACCGACCTTCCCACGAAATTCGTGCGCATCGTCGTCACGGACGATCGCGGCCGCTACGTGCTGCCCGACCTGCCTGACGCCAACTACTCGGTGTGGGTGCGCGGGTACGGCCTGGTGGACTCGCCGAAGTCGCGTTCGGCGCCGGGCCGCACGGTCAACCTGACCGCGGTCGCTGCACCCGACGCGAAGGCGGCCGCCGAGTATTACCCGGCCGGCTACTGGTGGTCGCTGCTGCAGGTGCCGCCGGAGAGCGACTTCCCCGGTACGGGGCCGTCCGGCAACGGCATCTCACCGAACATCCGCAATCAGGCCGCCTTCCTGCGACTGATCAAGTCCGGCGGGTGCTGGGCCTGTCACCAGCTCGGCAACAAGGCAACCCGGGAGATTCCGCCGTCGTTAGGCACCTTCGATTCCCACGCCGCGGCCTGGGACCGGCGCGTGCAGTCCGGTCAGGCGGGCGGCGGCATGACGACGAACCTGACCCAGTGGGGGCGGCAGCGCATGCTGCAGATGTTCGGCGACTGGACGCAGCGGATCGCCAGCGGCGAAGTGCCACCCGCCCCACCGCGACCCCGTGGCATCGAGCGCAACATCGTGATCACGCAGTGGGACTGGGCTGACCCCAAGGCCTACCTCCACGACGTCGTTTCCACCGACCGGCGAAACCCGACCCTGAACGCCAATGGCCCGTTGTACGGCGCCCTCGAGGCCAGCGCAGACTACGTGCCGGTGCTCGATCCGGTCCGGCATGTCGCGAGCCAGATCCCGCTCACGGTGCGCGACTCCGCGACCCCGCGAACGTCGCCGCAGATGCCTGCCCCATCGCCGTACTGGGGCGACGAACCGATCTGGACGAGCCGGAACAACGTCCACAACCCGATGCTCGATCATCGCGGCCGCCTGTGGATCACGTCAGCCGTCCGACCGGCCGACAATCCGGCGGTCTGCCGCGAGGGCTCGGCGCATCCGTCCGCCAAACTCACTCCGGTGATGCGCGCGGGCCGGCATCTCGCGATGTATGACCCGGCGACGAAGAAGCTGACCCACATCGGTACCTGCTTCAGCACGCATCACCTGATGTTCGCCGAGGACGCGAACCACACCCTCTGGACCAGCGGAGGCGGTCCGGTGGTAGGGTGGCTCAACACGAAGCTGTTCGACGAAACCGGCGACGAGGAACGTGCCCAGGGATGGACGGCCCTCATCATGGACACCAACGGCAACGGGCGTCGTGACGAGTACGTCGCGGCAAACGAGCCGGTGGATCCCACGAAGGACAAGCGCATCGGCGCCGGCTTCTATGGGGTGTCCCCGGCACCGGATGGGTCCATCTGGGGCTCATCGTTAGGCTTCCCGGGCTCGGTGATCCGCCTCGTCCCGGGACCGAATCCGCCGGAGACGGCGCTGGCCGAGTACTACGAAGTGCCCTACGGCAATCCAGGTGCGTCAATCCAGGGCGCGTTCTCGCCGCGTGGTTTCGACGTCGACCGCAACGGAGTGGCGTGGGTCGCGTTGGCCAGCGGACACCTCGCCAGTTTCGACCGGCGGAAGTGCAAGGGGCCGCTCAATGGTCCGACCGCGACGGGGCAGCACTGCCCCGAAGGGTGGAGCTTCTGGACCGAGCCACTTCCTCAATTGAAGGGCGTCAGCACGCCGGGCAGCGCCGAGGCGAGTTACTACACGTGGGTGGACCAGTTCGACACGTTCGGCCTTGGTCGCAACATCCCGATCAACACGGGCAACGCGTCAGAGGGTCTGCTCGCGCTGAAGGACGGCCAGTGGGTCGTTATGCGGGTGCCCTATCCACTCGGCTTCTTCACCAAGTGGCTCGACGGACGGATCGATGACCCGAACGCCGGCTGGAAGGGGCGAGGCCTGTGGGCCACGGTCAGCACGCGGGCGCCCTTCCATATGGAAGGCGGGAAGGGAACGACGAGCAAGGTGATGAAGTTCCAGCTCCGGCCAGACCCGTTGGCGAAATAGGGGACGGGGGACGGGGGACGGGGGACGAAACAGGACTGGTTGTAGTGTGCCGATGCGAAGGTGCCGGTCATCAGGTTCGTCGAGGTC
>DAIUET010000187.1:0-6570 GCA_036845045.1 Gemmatimonadaceae bacterium
ACCTTGTAGCTCAAGCCGAACATATCGGCCATCGTCAGAGACCTGTACCCCGAGGGCGGCTCGCGACGCGACGCCGGCTTCTCGATCTTCTACATGGGGATCAACGTCGGCGCGCTCATTGCGCCCCTGATCACCGGTTACCTGGGTGAGCGGGTCGGGTGGCATTACGGATTTGGCGCCGCCGGCGTGGGCATGCTCATCGGACTCATCACCTATCGAATGCGCGCTGGTGAGACGCTGGGACCTCTGGGGGTCCTGCCGTCGGGAACGCCGGAACAGCAGCGCACCGTGAAGAACGCCACGATGCTGGGTGCGGGGCTGATCGCGCTGGTCATGCTGCTGACCATGACCGGCTCGCTCAGCTTCGACCCGGTCGCGGTCGGCGGTCGCATGCGGGACGTCATGCTGGGGGTGGCCGTGCTGTACTTCGGCTACCTGTTCTTCTTCGCGGGACTCGACGGCAACGAGAGGAAGCGCATCGCGGTCATCCTGGTGCTGTTCGTCTTCGCCACGATCTTCTGGTCCGCCTTCGAGCAGGCGCCCACATCGCTCAACCTGTTCGCCGCGGACTTCACGGATCGCAACCTCTTCGGCTGGGAGATCCCGATCCTCTGGCTGCAGTCGGTGAATTCCTTCTTCGTCATCACCCTGGCGCCGGTCTTTGCTGCGCTCTGGGTCACGATGGCGAAACGTGGCCGGGAGTTTTCCAGTCCGGCCAAGTTCGCGGTCGGGCTGCTGTTCGCGGGCCTGGGCTTCTACCTCATGGTCGGCGCGGCGAATGCGGTCCTCGCCGGCGGCCCGGGGACCCGGGTCTCGATGTGGTGGCTGACGGGAAGCTACTTCCTGCAGACGGTGGGCGAGCTGTCGCTGAGCCCGGTCGGACTCAGCTCGATGACCAAGCTCTCCCCGCGCCGGTTCGTCGGGCAGATGATGGGCGTCTGGTTCCTGGCCACGGCGTTAGGCAACCTGATCGCCGGCCTGGTGGGTGGCCACGTCAACCCGGAGAACCTCTCGGAGATGCCGCAGCTGTTCCAGCGCACGGCGTTCTCGCTCTTCATCGCCACCGCGGTGCTCGGCCTGATGATCGTGCCGATCCGACGCATGATGGGGGAGGCGAAGCATTGAACTGCCAGGAAGCAGCTCCTTCCCTGCTTCCTCCCGTTTGTTACGGGACATCGAACGCCGTCACCAGTCTCGACCGCTCCCGGTTGCGGCGCACGTCGTTAGGCTCGATCCAGAACGACCGCGTCCGGTCCTCGTTCGTCAGCCGCATCCCCCACTGCGCCCCCGCTGAACGCTGGAGGGGGAACGCGATATCGAGCCGCCAGATGCGGCGTGAGCGCGGCGGTACGGCCGCCAGCACGGCCAACCCGACGGACGGCATGTACCCGGTCGTCCGGCCGTAGGGCGCGTCACCGGCCCAGAGCTTCCCGGCCTCCCCGAAGATCGCCACCCCCAGGTCGCCCGTGCCGCGGATGTTGCCCACCCGCCACCGCTCCTCGAGACGCGCCACCAGCCGCACACCGCCGCCAAGCTGTGAGTCTTCATAGCCACGCACCCCGCCTCGCCGGTCGCCTAACGCCAACTGGAAGGGGAGCCATTGGTCACGTCCGGCACTGTATTCCAGGTTCCCGGTCACGGTGTGGCGGGGATGCGGGCGGAAATAGGTGCCGAACCGTCCGCTCACCAGCACGTCCTCCCAGCCACCCGATCGCTTCCGCCGACCTTCGGCGAGGATCTCGGCCGCCGCGAATGACACCGCGGAACCGACCCCGCCATAGAGGTTGCCGGAGAGGAACAGCTCGTCCTGGTCCGCGCCGCCGAGCGAAAGTCCCCGGCCCACGGTGAACGCGGCCTGGACGCCGCGCCGCATGTCCTGCGTCCCTGCCAGCGCGTCGAATCCGGAAACGCGGAGGAAGTTCACCTGCCGGTACCCGACGAGAAAATTCACCCGCGCCGAACGGAACGACTCGTACCGGTCACGCAACTCCAGTCCCTGGTCGGGCACCAGGCCACTGTCGGTGACGATGACGGCCGCGGTGCCCGGCTGGCCACGCTCGAAGGACACCGACCCGCCGATCATGGCGAGGAGGCCCGGCTCGCCGATGCGGGCGACAGCCCCCGCATCCACGAACTGCCGCCGGACACCTAACGATACCTGCTCCTGGTCGGGCGACCGGAACGGCACCAGGATCTCGCTCGCACCCCCCGCGACCCGCCAGGCGCGCGACTGGAGATCGGTGAAGAAGGGGTACGTCACCTGGCCGGTCGCGTCATATCCGTGATCGCGACGGCTCGCGGTGAGGTGCATCTGCACCGGCGCCGAGAACAGTTGAAAGTTCGAGTACCGGGCCTGCCAGGTGTCGCGATAGAACCCGCCGTCCTTCCAGCCGGCCAGCGCCGACACGCCGCGGCCACGCAGGTTCGCGTTGCCCACCTGCAACGCGCGAAACATGGGGTTGTTTCCCGAGACCCCGATCGAGCCGAGTACCGCCGGCTCGTCAATCGTTACGACCTCCAGTCGCACGGAGTCGGGGCCGGCCGTGTACGCCGTGACCGTCGCATCGGCCAGGAACGGCTGGGCGCGTAACAGGCGCTCGGTCTCGCGCCTGAGCAGGATGGAACAGGCCTCACCCCGGCGCAGCAGCATGAGGGTCTCCACCACGTGCGGCGCGGTCGTCATGTGCAGGACCTGGGCGAGCCGGTTCATCCACGGCGTGCGCGAGATCACTCCGCCATATGAGGGCGGAAGCGCCTGCACGACGATCTCGGAGATGACCTGGCCGTTACAGGGTGCCTGGGTGCGCAGTGTGGCACGCCCGGGCAGGTCCTGGGCGCGGGCTGCGCGCGGCAGGGCCGGCGCCAGCAACACCATGGCCGCCGTGGCGACGGCACCACTCGTCAGGCGCAGCTACCTGCCCATCCGCTTCTTCAGCTCGGCCAGCGCGGCGTCAGCGTCCGCGGCGGCCGATGCCCGACGTTCGGCGCGTTTCAGGTCGTTCAACTGCTGCTCCACGCCGGCGCGCCCTTCGTCGAGCGGGTCCGTCATCGCGTCAACCGCTCCGGATCGCATGCCCGACCCGACGCCGGCGAGCGCCGCCTTCAACTGCTCCTTCATCTCCGCCACTTCGCGCTCCACCAGCGCGAGTTCGCTCTCCTGCACGTCGAGCTTCTGTTCGAGCACCGCGAGCCGTTCGGCGTGCTGCGCCTCGAATCGCCCGGCGATGGTCACCGTTTCGGTGTCGCCGACGCCCTGGGCCAGACCCTTCCGGCGGCGCACCGTCTCGAGTTCGGCCTTCTCGCGTTCCACGCGCTTGCGCGTCGACTCGACGCCGTCCCGGAGGTCGTCCATCGCGACCCGGGCCTGGACGAGGGTCCCCTTCATGACGGCGATCAGTTCCCGACGCCCCTCGGGCGTCACGTTGCCATGAAGCAGGTCACGGAAGGCGTCTCGGATTTCGTCGAACACGGCTGGTCCCTGGTCGCTGACGGCGGTTCGCGAAACGTTACGTCAGCGAAACGAGGGGCAACAGGCACCCGAAAGAGGCATGAGCCGTCTGGCCTCAGGATCAGGCAGAGCGCTCAGGGATCAGGCGTCCGGCCTTCTCATCGCCGGTGCGTCGCCGGCTCAGGAGGCCAGACGCCAGCGCGCGGCGGCGCTGACCTGGCGAAGCAGCCGGTCAGGGGATTCGCGCCCTGGAAAGAGGAAACGGTCACTGACGTGATTGAGCGCGGCACGGATGCGCGGGAAGCGCTCGGCCGCCGACTCGAACAGCGCCTCCATGCCGTACTGCTTCGCGAGGCGGTGCTGGGCCGCCAGGGCAAATCCGCGCTGGCCCATTTCATCGTAGTACTCCAGGTCGGGGCCACCACGACGCGAGCGGCGTTCCGCCACGTGATCCGGAAACATCCCGCCCAGCCAGAGGGCGTAGTTCCCCAGGTGGGCGCGGACCAGGAACCGCCGCGTGGCATCCCCGTGATCCACGTCGGCCAGCAGCGCGGCCACGGTGTCGTACACCTCATCGTCGGTGGCGCTGATGCGATGCGCATTGTCCCGCGTCGCGAAATGCACCAGGATCGACGCGACGTAATCGGAGATGCCGCGGTCGTGTTCCTGCACCTGCTGCAGTGCGTGCCGGACGACCACGTAGGTGAACAGGGGCAGCGACGTGCAGGCCGCCTGACGACACTCGACCAGCGCCTCCGGAAGACGGGGATCGTCCAGCAGCGCGTCGAGCCCGTGCTGCCGCAGTGCATCCTCAGCCGCCGCGAATTCGGTCTCCGAACCCCGGGCGATGAGTCGCAATGCCAGCTGGGCATCGTCGCGCGTCATGCGTTGTCGGATATTCGCCAGGATCAAGGAACACCTCCGAACCGTAAGCCGGTTTGCCGTGGTCGTCCCCTACCAGTATCGGACGACTCTGTTCTGTACTGGTTGCACGCGGTGGATGATCCGATGTTCCGCGTTGCCCCTTCGCCGGCAGCACGCGAGTATTTGCGTATGTCCCTGCGAGTCCTGCACATCGACATGGGGAAAGCCTGGCGCGGTGGCCAGCGGCAGGTGTGGCTCCTGGCCCGGGCCCAACGGGATGCAGGTCACGAACCGATTGTCGTCGCGCCCCCCGACTCCCCGCTGCTGCGACGCGCGCGGGGAGCCGGCCTCGCCGTTTCAGCCGTGGGCGCAGCAGGCGACTGGGACCTCCGCGCCGTACGGCGCGTGAGGCAGCGCATCAAGTTCTGGCGCGCGGACCTCGTGCACGCCCACGACGCCCGCGCACACGCGATCGCCCTGGCGGCCCTCGTCGGCCGGCGCCGGCGTGACGTCCCACTCGTCGTGACACGGCGCGTGGCGCTCGTGCCTCGCGGACGGCTCAAGTACGGGGCACGCGTGGCGCGATTCGTCGCGATCTCGCAGGCGGTGCGCGACGCCCTCGTCGCCGGCGGCGTGGCACCGGAACGCGTGGACGTCGTGCACTCCGGCGTGCCCGTGCCGGTCGTCGAGCGCCCGCGCAACTGGCGCAGTGAATGCGGATGGCCTGACGACAGCGTGATCTGTGGTGTCGTGGGTGCCATGACGGTCGAGAAAGGTATCGGGTTGCTCGACGAAATTGCGCGCCTGCTGCCTGACGCGGATCGCAGCACTGCACGCCTGGTGCTGCTGGGCGGCGTCTCGGCCGGGATGACCACGATCGGCGGGCTGGCGGCGATGCGCGCCGGATTCGTCGACGAAGTCCATCGGGCGATGGCCGGGCTGGACGTCCTCTGGCACCCGGCGACGTCGGAAGGACTGGGCACCGCCGTCATCGACGCCATGGCGCTGCGGGTTCCGCCCATCGCCTTTCGCGTCGGCGGTCTCCCCGAGTTGATCGTCGATCGCGAGAGCGGGCTGCTGGTACCCGCTGGCGACATCAAGGCGTTCGCTGGTGCGGCTTCTCTTCTGGTGCGAGACGCCGCATTCCGACAGCGGCTCGGCGAGGCGGGGCCACTCCGGGCGGCCGAGTTCTCGGTCCCGCGCATGGCAGAGGGAACCACGCGCACGTACGAGCGCGTTCTGGGACGACCGCTTATGGAACACGCCCGCGCCCGGCAACCGTTGCAGCCGGAACGCGCGGGCGCCGAGGACGAATCCTAGCGGCCCGAAGCGGTGCCTGCGGGGTACGCGACCTTCTAGGTTTCCTGCTTCGGCACAGGGTGTCCTCTCCTGTCGCCACGTCACCCGTCCCACGTCTCAGTGCTCTACGTCTGCATTCCCGTACATAACGAGGCCCCCACCGCGGGGCTCGTGCTGTGGCGCATCCGCAAGGCGTTCGCCGACTTCCCGCGCGAATACGAACTGATCGTGTTCAACGACGGCAGCACGGACGCAACAGCGGAGGTGCTTGCGCCGTACGCCGATGCCCTGCCGGTCACCATTATGGGAGGGCCCGAGCATGTCGGATACGCAAAAGCGATCGACGCGCTCTTCCGCGCGGCGTTGAATCGCTGCCGCTACCCCCGCCGGGACGCCGTTATCCTCATGCAGGGGGACCTGACTGACCGACCGGACGAGATCCCCGAGCTGGTGAAGCGTTTCGAGGGGGGAGCGGACATCGTGGTTGGTGAGCCGGCGGCCGACGCCGAAATGCCGAAACCGGTGCGTCAGTTGCAGCGCATCGGCCGCTGGCTGGTTCGTCGTTTCGTTCGGGTCCCGGGCGTGAACAACCCCCTGGGCAGCTTCCGGCTCTTCCGTGTCACCGTGGTTCGTGACGCCGTGCGGGCGGCCGCCGACAAGCCGATGGTGGAGGGCGACGGCTGGGCCGCCAACGTCGACCTCCTGCTCGCCATGGCGCCGCATGCCCGGCGCATCGAATCGGTCGTCCTGCAGCCTCGCTATGACCTCCGACCGCGCTCGACGCGCGTGCGCCCCTGGCATGACGCCCTCCGGTTGTACCGGTTCGGGCGCGACGCGGAAACGCGCCGTCCCCAACTGCGCCTGGCGGAGCCGTCGTGATGCGATTCATCGCGATCGCGCTTCTGGCGGTTTTCACTCAGTCGCCGTCCGTCTCGGCCCAGTCGGACTCCACCGCGACG
>DAIUET010000188.1:0-6567 GCA_036845045.1 Gemmatimonadaceae bacterium
GCCGCACCTCGTGCGTCGCAAGCAGCTGCAGCACCGGGTTCGACGCTGGTCCGGAGAAGCGCAAGGAGCCGCGGGTGACGCTGAAGCGGCGGCCGTAGATCTCATAATCGCCGTAGTCGGAGTGGAGCGCCCCCGTGACTTGCAGTTCCTGGTCGCCCGCGACCCGTTCGATATCGAGGTCACCGAACATCTCGATGTTCGCCTCGCGGTTGCGCGCCCATGTGCCGCGGCGAACCTCCAGGCGCACATCGACGCTCGCGTTCTTCAGGATGGGCGATGGCGGCTCGATCTGGAGCTCCCGGGCCAGCGCGGTATCCGCCACCGCGAAGAGCGCTGGGTCACCCGTGTTGATCAGGTTCAACTGCTCGGGATCGGGAATGCGGATGACGCCGTGCATAACGATGAAGGATCCGCCCACGGTGAGCGTATCGACCGGGCCCTTGAAGTCGAGCCGTGACGACACCACCAGCTGCCCCTTCTCGTTGTCCAATGCCCTCGCCTCGTCGGCGACGACCCGCAGGTCCACCACAGGGTGGTCCATAGTCGCCAGCAGTACCGATCCCGTCACCCGGATGGAGCCACCGCTGTATCCGACCAGGCTGTCGATGACCAGCCGATCGTCTTCCATGCGGAGGCTGGCGACGGTGTTCCTCACGGTCACTCCCGGCGTGCGCAGGCCGAGTTGCGGCATGTTGAGTGTGAGCGCGCCCTCATACCGCGTTCGCTCCCAGGTGCCGCGGATCCCGACGCGGCCACGGGCCTCGCCCGTCAGCACGGTGACCTCCTCGACGAACTCCGCCAGTGGGCCCAGCGGAATACTGTCCCCTTCGAGGTCGATGGTGATCGGCCCGTCGAGCATCCGCGTGGCGATGGAATCGCCAAGGGAGAGGTCGATCGGGACGGTTCCGCTGATGCGCGCGAGAGGTGCCGCTGTCGCAACGGCGCGCCGCAGGTCGCCGTCGAACTGCAGCCGCCGGTCGGCATACGTGAAGGTCGAGTGGACCTCGGGGAACGGGACGCTCCGGTAGACAGGCTCCCGGAGCGCCAGTGAGCCGGTGATGCGCGGATCGGTGCGCGTCCCCTCGATGTCGGCCTGGAAGGCGCCGATGCCGTCGATCGGAACGCTGCTCTGGAGCAGCGTGACCCACGGCGCGACCCGCAGGCTGTCGATGCGAATCGTCAGGCGGCCCGGGTCCAGGTCCGGAATCGCGCCGTGGACGAAGATGCGCCCGCGGCCGGTGCCATCGCCGGACCGCAGGTCGAGCGAGTCGATCTCGAGGTTACGGCCCTGCCAGCGCACCGTGCTCTCCCGCGTCGACCGCCACGTCACCGAGTCGAAGCGCAGGCTGATGTCCTGGAGATGGACTTCGCCATGGTCCGGGTGGAGCGCATAACGAGCGCGCAGCCGGTACAGCGCCGTGTCGCCGGGGAAGATCTGCAGGGTGACGTCACCCGCGCCCTTCAGGTACGTCGCATTGACGTGAGTGCTGTCGAAGGCGAAACCGGCGACTCGCACCGAGTCCACCCCGCCTTCGGTCGTCAGGTGCGCGTCCGGCGTGCCCACGTCGGCCCAGGTGAAGTCGACCGAGCCGCGGCCGATCTCGTTACCGCCCCAGATGACCTGATCGAGGTCGGCATTGCCCTGGGCCGTGAACCGCGGCAGGGCGCCCTTGAGCGTTCCGCGCACGACGGCCGACCCGGCGATGGAATCCCTCGCGATGGGCCGCGGCGCCGGCACGGCCGGCAGGGGAACCGGTCGCCGTGGATCCTGGCGACGGGTGAGCACCGCCGCGAGGCTGGAATCCGTTCGTGGATCGACCCGCACCGAGTCGCCCCGCGCGGCACGGACCGCGCGCTGCCTGACGAGTGGACGGGGGTGCACGACGGTCGTGTCTCCCGTCGCGATCCAGCGCTGGAGCCCCGACAGCGTGTTGATGTCGACCTGGTAATTGAGCGTACCGTCGGTCCCTTCGACGAGGCCCATGGTACCGTTCGCCGTCGCCACGCCAAACGGCGTCTGCACGCGGAGCGTGTCCACGGTGAGCCGGGCGTCCTTCGCCGCCGCCACGATGACGGCCTCGGTCACCTGCGTGCTATCCACCACGGCATCGCGGAGGTGCATGGTGACGCTTGCATCCACCGTCCGCGAGGTGGTCCCCCGCCCGGCGATGGTCGCTGTCCCGTTGAGCATCGTGACCGGCATCGACGGCACCATGGCATTCAGGTCGACGTCGCGAAGCTGCGTGCTGGCCTGATACGACCGCGTCGCCGACTGCAGGTCGAAGGTGCCATCCAGGGTCGCGGTGCCGGTGGGAAGCTCGAGCGCGAGGGTTGCCCGCAGGTCCCGGAGCGTGCCGCGGATCTCACCGGTCCCGCGCACGTCGCCGCGGAAGTCCGTCTTCGGCGCAAAGCGTTCGGCCAGCTCCAGTGAAACCGGCGTGAAGCGCAGGTTCAGGTTCATCCGCAAGTTGTCCCGCGGGGAGACCGAGCCTACGGCTACGATGGTGGACGTGGCGGACTCGCGATGCGTGATCGTTGCCCGGCCGCTGAACTGGCTCGCCGATGATCCCGAGATCACGGCGTCGACGTTCGCCGTGCCACCGATGGGGACTTCGTTGATGAATTCACGCGCCAGCGACACGGGCAGTGAGCGCAGGTTCAACCGGAGGTTCCGTGCGGTCGTGACCTCGCCGGTCCCGATCACTCCACGTGCCGTGACCTGGAAGGGCGCGTGCCGCGATGGATCGTAGGTGCCGTCGACGTCCGCACTCAACGACTCCGACGGACCCGAGAGCTTCGCCCTGCCGGTAAACGAACCCGGGACCTTCACGCGAAGCCCGGGCACCATGCTCTCCACCAGTTCGGTCGTGAACCGCGTGAAGCGAAGGTCGGTCTCGCGGAGCTCCAGCATGTTCGGGTTCACCGCCATCCCGAAGCGCCCGGCAACGCGTGATTCGCCGACGGCGAGTCGCGCGTTCGTGAACTCGTACTCCGAGGTGGCGGTATCGCGGATCGTGGCCTTGAGGTCGAGGCGACCGCCGCCCCGATCGGGGAGCGAGGGATAGAGGACCTGGATATCCGCGAAGGTGAGTGTATCGCTCCTGATGTCGAGCTCCACGTCTCCGGCAGACAAGTGGTAGGTAAGCGCCCCCTCGATGCGGGTCTCCGGAAGCCGGAGGTCCACGTCACGGAGTGTTACCGTGTCCTCGACGATGCGGACGTCTCCTTCCATCTGGCGAACGACAACGTCCGGCGCCTGCAGTGGCGTCGCCAGCATGCTGAGTTGACGGACGCGGAAGGCGATGGCCGTGCTGTCCGGGTGGGCGGCCACCAGCCGCGGGATCCGGGCATTGATGTCGCGGAACTCCATCGTCTGCCGGAGGCCCGCGCCGACGCGTTCGATCCGGAGCCTCGTGTCCCTGGCAAGCGCCGACGCGGCGCTGTCCCCCACGGTGCGCCGGACCGCTTCGTCGGACGGGTACGGCTGATGGACAATGACCGTCCCGTTCCGGATCGTGATTCCGCGCAGGTCCACCCACGAGCCGAAACCTGGCGGCGCGTCCGTCACCAGCGTGTCACCGCCGCCGAAGATGCGCTGGTAGTTCCAGAGGCCACCGGCCGCCTTGCTGAGGGTGATGACAGGGCGCTCCAGTTCGAGCGACCGGACGATGATCCGCCTGGAGAACAGTGGCGACAGCGCGACGCGCGCGCGCACCCGGTCGGCGACGAGGAACGGCTGGCCGTCCTCGTCGAGGATCGAGACGTCGACCAGGTCGAAGCGATCGAGGAGGTTGCCATCGATGCGTCCGACGATCACCTCGCCGTTGACGATATCCTGCACGGCATCGAGCGCGAGGCGGCGGACGCGCTCGCGACCGTAATACGTGCCGTTGAGCACGACGACCCCCACCATGACGACTATGAGGAAGAGCGCCACACCGAGCAACAGGATTCTCGTTATGCGTGACATCGTCAGCCCTGAGGGTGGCGGCCGCGAATCGTCGACAGTCTGAACATCCGTGTCATTCCATACCTCAAAAAGGAGGTCCGATCGCCAGGTGCAGCCGCAGGCGACTCAGGACCTGCTTGAAGAATCCTCCCGAGCTGTCCAGCGGATCGTAACGCCGGGGGGTCGTCAACGTGACCAGGCTCGTGCTCCCGTCGAGGTTGGTGACCTCGGTCACGACCGGCAGGTCTTCGACCAGTGTCGGCCGGATGCCGAGGTCCAGGCGCACCGGGCCAATGGGGGTGTCCATCCGGAGCCCGAAGCCCGGCGTGATGGCGGCCGTGGCCCCGAGCAGGTCCGCCAGCTGATTGGTACCGATCACCGCGCCGTCGATGAAGACCGCACCGCTGATGCCGTGCACGGGCCAGAGCGGGAACCGGTACTCCACGCTCGCTTCGGCCACGGCATTCCCGCCTAACGGTTGCGGCTGGAAGGCGCCGGCCCCAAGACCGGCCAGGTTCGGATCGCAACTCCGATCAGCGATCTGCCCGGTCGTGCAGGGCGCGGCCAGCGCGGTATCGGTGAGCGCTGTGGGAGACACGGTCAGTACTCTCGGACCGAGCTGGCGCTCACCGAAACCACGCACGGACATCGCCCCGCCGGCGTAAAAGCGCTTCCGGGGGTGGACGACGAGCCGTTCATCGACCAGCGGGATGCCAAGCGCCTGGTTGGTGCCCCGCATGGCACCCACCCACCCGAGCCTGGCGCGAAACGCCAGCACCGACGTCCGCGACATGCTGTGATACGAGCTTCCCGTCAGCTCGATGCGGTTATAGCGGAAGTCCGACGCAGTCAGGACCGATGCGTGCTCTGCGTCGATGCGCGCCCGGTAGCCGCGATCGGGAGTGAACGGATCATTGGAGACATCGAACTGCGTCACCGAAGCGAGCGGCGACAGCACGTTGCCGCGCGCCATCGCATCGATGGTAGTCGTCAGGCAGAGGCCAAAGCTGACACAGAAGTACACATCGGACGCATCGATCCACGACCGTTCGTAGGTATATCCCAGGGTCGAGTTCGTGCGCGGGCCGAAGTCGCGCGTGAGCGCCAGGCTGGCGCCATGCCCCCGCTCGACGACGATGCCGGGCACGGCGCGGCGATGCGCAAAGACGGACACGCCGAGCTGGTTGTGGATGGAGAAGAGCCACGGCTGGAGGACATTGATGCTCGCCGACCAGGTGGGCTGCAGGAACCGATCGCGCGCAGGCCCGTCCGCCCCGTCCGTCACGTCATAGAAGATGCCCTGCCCGTTGAGCGAGGAGGCCAGGAGGTTGCTGACCGTCCCGCGAAGGGTGAGCGTCCGCGCGCTACCGAAGAAATTGTACCGGGTGAAATCGGCATCGACCTGCCCGAAGTCGGCGGTGGTAATTCCACCAGCCAGTTCCAATCGGTTCAGGTCCGCCTCGATGACTCGCACGCGAACCAGTCGCAGCGTATCACCCGCCGGCGGCGTGTCGATCTCGAGCTCCGAGAACAGGCCGGAGAGATAGAGGTTCCGCTGACTGCCAAGGATGGCACTTCGCTTGAACAGGTCGCCGGCCTTGAAGGTGAGAAGGCGATGGATCGTCTCGTCCGACACCTTGCTGTTCCCCGCAAACTGCACCTCCGACACTCGCACCAGGGGACCGGGGGTGATGACGATCGAAACTGGCCCGCCATTGGAGACGTCCGACACCTGCGTCGTATCCAGCTCGACCGAAGCGGATGCCCGGCCAAGTTCCCACAGCTCGTCCCGCAGCAGGAGCCTCGTGGAATCGAGCGCGATCACGTCGAGCGGATCGCCGGCCTCCAGCTGCAGCGCGCGATCGATGGAGCGTTGCGGCAGTACGCTATCGGTCTGGACGACGCGAAGTTCCTGAATGACGGTGGGCTCCTTTTCCTCGATCTCGAAAATCGCCCGAACGCCAGCGCCCTTCCGTTCCGTGCGCGCTACCACCGCGGCGTCACGCCAGCCGCGCTGCCAGTAGAAGAGCCGGATGCGCAGGACGTCGCGGCGGAACTCGAGCGGATCGAGATGATGCCGCGAGTTGAACGTGGGCGACCGCGTGATCCAGCAGACCGGCAGGTAAAGCGGCGACTTGCAGGTCGTTCCCTTGGTGGCCAGGCCGGCGCGCAGCTGGTTGATGTCGACGCTGCGCACGCCGCGCAACGACACCTCCGTCACCAGGGGGCGGGCTGCGCGACCACTGTCCGCCTGAGAGCGGGCAGCGTGAGGTGCCAGGACCAGGGCCCCGGCAGCCAAAGACAGCAGCCGTGCGGGCCAATGCCGGCGTCGCGCGAGAGCGGGTGATGAGGTCGTGCTCGCCTCCTGGCAATGGCACGTCGCCGCAGACGCGCCGTCGGACTCGTACTCAAGCCCTGATAGGCTGTTCCGGTCTGCGGATGACGCCGGTGACGGGCCACGATTTGCGCTTTGGGGTAGTGACCTGACGCACCACCGTTATGCAACGCGGGAGGAAACATGGCGGGCGGAACAGCAGTCGGAAGCGAGATCGGTGTCTGGGAACTCGATCCCGCTCACTCCAGCGTGGAGTTTTCGGTCAAGCACATGATGATGACCA
>DAIUET010000189.1:0-6474 GCA_036845045.1 Gemmatimonadaceae bacterium
AAGATCAACTGGTATGTTCGCTCCAGCGCCCACCTGAACCCCGCGACGTAGGCCGTACCGAGCCCCAGCTTGCGCTCCCGGTGAATGATGTGGACCCGAAAATCCATGGCAGCACGCTCGTCGACCAGCGCGCCCGTCCCGTCCGGAGATCCGTCATCGACAATCAGGATGTCGATGATCGGTGACTGGGCCAGCACTGCGTCGATGAGTTTGAGGACGTTTTCCCGTTCGTTGTACGTCGGAACGATGACGAGCGCGCGATCAGGCACGTCGGACCTTCCCGAGGAGAGCGCCCGCGCCCCACCACACCACGGCGATCAGTAACGCGGCGAGGGTCACGGTTTTTCCAGTCTCGAAGGGCGCGCTGCTGAACCTCAACTCGACCTTCTGCGCACCCGGCGGCAGCTCCACGCCGATCAATGTCATGTGCGCGCGACCAATGGTCGCGGGCTTGCCGTCGACCAGCGCGCTCCAGCCAGGGTAGTAATTCTCGCTGACGATCAGCGCCGAACCTGCCGGGGCCGGTTGATCGAGCTCCACGTCGATGGCACCGGGATCGAAGCGCGTGGTTCGAGCCTTGATCGGAAGGGCGGGCGGAAGTGCGGTGAGCTGCACCGCCGTGACGCTGGCCGCGGTATCGAACAGCGCTGCCCGCCTGACGTCGAAGCGGGGGTCGAGGATGGTGCCGAGCATCTCCTCGTCGGTGGCTTTGACAATCGCCGGCGTCACCCAGGCCGCCGGGTTCTCGCTGGTCATCTCGAACAGATAGACAGTCGTTCCATAGGCGTTCCTGACTGGTCCCACCACCCGGCGCAACGTCACCACGCCGAGGTCCTCGGCATCGGTCAGGACGTACTTGATGTTCATCAGCTGCCAGAAGTTCGGGTTGACGATCTGGCGCCATCCTTCAGCCTGTCCGCCGAGCACCTGAAATCGTCCGAGCTCATTCCCGTGATAACCGAGCACTGTCCGTACGCGGTGGACCATCAGCGCATCACGGCGCAGGAATGGATCGGACTGTCCGGCCTGCGTGGTCGCGAGCCCCAGCACCCGACCCGGTTCCGGCTGCCGCTTGATGTACTCGATGGTTTCATCGGTCGCGAACAATTCGGATGCGGGCGGTGAGAACTGCCAGTACAACCGCTCGACCGACCAGAGGTCCACCGCCACGATGCCTGCCAGCAGGAAGCCGCCGGCTTCGCGTCCGATCCGTCCCGTGGCGAGCAGGAACAGGCAGGTGAGCGCCATGGCGCCGAACAGCATCGACCGCAGTGAGCCGACGCGGAGCGCGCCGTCGTTCTGCATGACGAAGTCGGTCTGTTCCGGCTGGGCCAGCGTGACTCCGAGGTTCGTCAGCCCTCCCATGGCCCCGATCACGCCAACCGCGAGGACGGCGATCGCCCACCCAATCAGGTACCGACGATTGACGTCGCGATGGACGGCCCGTTCCGCACCGAACGCCGCCAGCACGGCGACGCCGAACGAGACGACGTACAGCATGGTACTCGGCGCCCGGAAAAACTTCGTTCCGGGCACGAGCGCGTACACGAGGCGATAGAACGGGGTGTTCCCGCCCAGGGCCCACAGCACCGCTACGATCGTGACACCGGTGAAGAACCACAGGAGCTTGCGACTTGCTGCCGGCCGTCCACGTGCAAAGGCAAGTGCCGCCAGCACGATGACCGCGGCGCCAAGGTACTCGCTGTGGAAGTGGATCAGGTTATCGCCCCAGTACCGATCCAGGATGCCGGAGAACTGCGGCACCCAGAAATTCACCATTTCCTCGGGCGGCATCGAGTACGACGTGGCGGCTTCCCACCCCTTTCCCAGCGCGCGGGGAGACCATGGCACGTACTCGCGCACCGGCAGGTACTGAATCGCGCCCATGGCGAATCCAACGATCACCGCCGCCGCGGACGCGCCAAGTCGCCGCAGGGCCGTTGCTCGCGGCAGGGCCCCGGATCCGGTGTCGGCAAAGGCCAGGAACACTCCCAGCGCCCCGCATACCAGCAGCATGTACTGCAGCAGCTGGGGGTGAGGGCTCAGCACCGCGAGTCCCACGGTGATCGCGAGGGCCCCCCAGGCCCACTGCCGGCCGTCGCGCACCCCCCGCACGACGAGGAACAGGGCCAGCGGCAGCAGCGCGGAGATGAACAGCTTGCCGTCGTGGCCCGGCGAGACCAGTCCTGCCACGTTCCCGCTCATCATGTAGGCCAGGCCGCCGACCAGGGATCCGAAGAATCCCAGGCCTAACGAACGCAGGAAGACGAAGGTGAACAGGCCGGCCAGGAACACATGGATGATGAAGCCCCACGTCATCGCGACGTCGGTGGGGAGGATCATCCGCAGCAGGAACGTCGGATAGAAGATGTCGCCATGCATGGCGGCGACGTATGGCATCCCCCCGAACAGGTAGGGATTCCACAGCGGGAACCCATTGCCCTCGCGCAGGGAGACGGCCGCGAACTCGCGGAACGCGTAGCCGGCGATGTACTGGTCGCTGTGCGGCCTGACAAGAAACTGGCCGGTGAGCGCGGGCCACCCCAGCGACAGGGCCGCGAGCGCGTAGGTGGCGACGGCCCACGCATACGCGCGCCGGGGATGCGCGATCGGGGTCTCCGAGGTGTTGATAGGAGTCGTCATCAGGCGTCGCCGAGGGTTCCCTGCTTCACCGAACCGCCAAAGATATGCCCCCGGACCATGAGGCGCAGGCGCGGCACAGCAGGTGAGTCACCATTGCTCCCCCGCAACGTTCACCTTGCATCGCGGCGTCAGGCATCCCCGGGCCTCTCGAGCACAGAATCGTAGAGCCCGCGGTAGCGGCGGGCGACGGATTCCGGGGAGAACCTCGAGAGCGCCGACTGACGCCCTGCCCGCCCAATGCCATGGCGTTCCTCCGACGTCACGACGGCGTCCAGCGTTGACGCAAGCGCGGAGGGGTCGCCTGGCGGAATGAGGTACCCGCTCACGCCATCCTCCACGGTGTCGGCGAGGCCGCCTGACGCGAACGCGACCACCGGCGTCTCGCAGAGCTGCGCCTCCACCGCGACCAGCCCGAACCCCTCCTCTCTCGACGGAACGACCACCGCCGTCGCCGCACGGTAAAAGGCGAGCAACTGTGGCTGCGGCAGTGCGCCATGCCAGTGAATCCTCTCGCCGATTCCCAATGTGTTCGCCTGCTGCACCAGCGCGTCGCGGTCGGTCCCGTCTCCGATGACATCGAGCTCGACGACCTGGCGCATCGCAGCCATCGCGTCCAGCAGCAGGGCAATTCCCTTCTGTGCATTCAATCGACCGACGAACAGGAGTCGCCTGGCATGCCGGCTCCCCCCGGGCGTGAACAGGTGCGTCGCGACCGGCATCGGCGAAACGATGGGGTCCGACTCAGGCGCCATGGCCCTCACCTGCGCGGCCAGCCACGACGACACGGTCGTAACGGCGCGCGATTGCGCCAGCACCCGGCGCAGCAGACCGCGGGCGAGTCCGTTTCCCATGGCCAGTCGCACGTCCGTGCCGTGCATCGTGGTGACGAGCGGTATTCCGCCGCGTTGCGCGACCCAGGAGCCCACGAGCCCTCCGGGGAACCACCAGTGCGCGTGGACGAGTGCGGGCCTGAGCTCGCGCCTGACGCGGGCGCTGCTGGTGAACCCGCTGCTCAGGAAGCCGAGGAGGGCGAGTTTGGCACCGAAGGAGCGCCTGACCTCCTCCGCCATCTGGCCGGTGTACGCCAGACGCTGCAGGCGTCGGGGCGCATAACGAAACCGGTGGACGGGGATTCCGCCCAGAATCTCGTGAGCCGGCAGGTTGTCACCCGCCGGCGCCACGACGGTGACCTCGACGTCGCACGCCTTGAGGGCGCTGGCCAGGTGGAGGAGAAACGCCCCGGCGGCGTCCCCGGGCGTGCGCGGATAGGAATGGGTCAGGAACAGGACGCGCATGTCCCGACGTGCCTAACGGTCGCGCTCGAGCTCGGTCACCTGACGCCGGAGTTCACGCAACTGCGCCCGTACCCCTGCAATCATTTCGCCGATCAGTCCCGCGACGAACACGATCGTGCCCAGGATGAGGCCCGTCTGGATCGCCACCCAGGCGGCTCGCACGCCCTGACCGGTCGTGAACAGCACCCCCCCGGTGATGGCGCTCAGCAGCACGAGGGCGGCCCCCAGCACGCCGAAGAACAACAGGGGCTTGGGAGCGAACCTGAGCTCGAACCAGACCGACACCATGTCCAGCACGCCGACCGGGATCCTCGAGACGCCGAACTTCGACTTTCCCGCATGGCGCGGGTACAGGGGCACCGGGATCTCCGCCACGGTGAAGCCCTGCGCGGCCGCCAGCACGATGAGGTACCGGTGCCAGTCCGGCCGGACAGGAATATGCTCCATGACTTCGCGCCGGTACGCCTTGACGCTGTTCAGGTCCTTGACGCGGATACCGAACAGGGCGCGGCTGAGCCGGTTGTAAACGCGTGACACGAATGCCTTTTCGTACCTCCCCTCCTTGAAGCCCGTCACCATGTCCGCATCGCCGGCGACGATCGGCGCCACCAGGCGGGGGATATCTTCAGGCAGGAACTGCAGGTCGGCCGGATAGAAGACCAGCACACCACCGCGGGCGTGATGGAATCCGGTGCGCAACGCGTCCGCGATGCCGCGCCTGGTCCGGTGCCTGACGCCACTGAGGAAGGGATACGTCGCCTTGAGCGATTCGAGGACGGTCCAGGTCGCGTCGCTGGACCCGTCGTCGATCACGATCACCTCATAGCGCAACGAGGACCCGAGCAGCGATGCCGCCGCCAGTTCCATGAATCGCGGGAGGTTCTCGGCTTCGTCCTTGGCGGGGACGAGGACGGAGACGTCGATGTCGCCATCGTTTCGCAGTCTGTCGACGCGTTCCACATCGACCGGAGTTGTACGGAGGGAATCGGGAATCGGGAATCGGGAATAGGGAGGCTGGTCGACGGCTCTGGCCTCTGGCCTCGGGCCTCTGGCCTCGGATTCCGAGGTCATACCCGCTTGCGCATCCTGGCCGACAGCACTCCGAGCTGGTCGCGGTACTTCGCCACCGTGCGGCGAGCGATGTTCACGCCCTGGTCGGACAGGATGGCCACGATCGCCTGGTCGGTGAGCGGGTTCTTCGGATCTTCCCCCTCGACCAGCTTCTGGATCTGGTCCTTGATCCCGCGTGCCGACACGTCCTCGCCGCCCGTCGTGCTCAGGCCCGACGAGAAGAAGAACTTGAGCGGCAGCACGCCGCGTGGCGTCTGCACGAACTTCTCGTTGGTGACCCGGCTGACCGTGCTCTCGTGCATGCCGATGTGTTCCGCTACTTCGCGCAGGGTGAGCGGACGCAGGAACTGGATTCCCTTCTCGAAGAAGTCACGCTGCCGGTCGACAATGTAGTTCGTGACCTTGAGCATCGTCTGCCTGCGCTGTTCGATGGCCTGGATCATCCAGTTGGCCGAATTGAGCTTGCTGGAGATGAATTCCTTGTTCTCGCCCTCGAACTTCCGGCGGTCCCGGGCGATCTCCTGGTACACCTTGCTCAGCCTGAGACGTGGCAGGTTGGCGTCGTTGATGAACACGTGATACTGGCCGTCGATCTTGTCGATGACCAGGTCGGCGACGATGTAGTTATCGGTGGCGTCGCTGTAGCGAAGTCCGGGCTTGGGATCGAGCTTCGCGACTTCGTCGGCGGCCGCCTGAACTTCGGCGACACTGACGCCGAATCGCTTGGAGATTTCGCTCCAGCGGTGGTTGATCAACTCGTCGAAGGCGTCCCGGACCAGCCGGCCTTCGAGCGTCTCCTCGCGGCCGCCCTCGCGGATCTGGATCAGCAGGCACTCCTGGAGGTTGCGTGCGCCGACGCCCGGCGGGTCGAGGGCCTGGATCGTCCGCAACATCGCCTCCGCTTCCTCGGCGGTGTACAGCGGCACCGAGTCGCGTCCCGCCTCTTCGGCGGCCTTCAGGACGACGTCGTTGATGCCGTCGAGCAGTTCCTCGAGTGAGCAGGCGAGCCACCCATTTTCGTCGATGTTCCCGATGAACTCGTCGGCCAGCAACAACTGCCGCGGATTGAGATCGAGCAGCGCCACCTGGTCGCGGAGGTGGTCGTCCAGCCCTCGCTTCTCGACCGACACGGGCTCGTAGTACTCGCGTTCTTCCTGCTCCTCCCGGTGGCCCGGCGTATCAAAGCCATCGAGGAGGATTTCCTCCCAATCAACTTCGTTCTCCTTCGCCGGCTCGGGTTCCGTCGTCGGGGGTTCAGTGAGGTCGGTGGCCGCGGTTTCCCCTTCGGCCTCACTCTCCTGATCCGCTTCCTGGTCGTCGTCCTCGGGCTCCACCAGCTCGAGGAAGGGGTTCACCAGCAGCTCCTGCTTGAGGTGCTGCTGGAGGTCGAGCAGCGGCATGTACAGCAGGTCCATCGCCTGGTACAGGCGTGGATTGATCTTGAGTTCCTGGCGGAGGGACGTGC
>DAIUET010000190.1:0-6380 GCA_036845045.1 Gemmatimonadaceae bacterium
CGCACATGGCAGCCTCGGAGGCGGCGCGCGCATTGGCGTGGATATGGTCGAGAGGGAAATTGGTGTACGCGAACCGCACTTTGCCCGTTGCGACGTAGTCGCGCATGATCTCGGGAGCGTGCGAGTCGTGCCAGTACTTGCACGCCGGGCACTGGAAGTCACTCGCCATGACGAGCCACACTTTCGCCGCCGTGTCGCCCTGGGTGCGGGCGGTATCGGCGATCGCAACGCGCGGATCGGGCGCCGTGGAATCGGGAGAGGCACCGGGCGCGACCGCGGCGGCGTCGCCCGCGCTGACCTCCGGGCCGCCGCAGGCGGCCAAGACGAGCACAAATGCCAGTGCAGACGAGTACAATCCAGAGCTTCGTGTCATTTCGAAACACCTGCGGGATGAATGCGTAGTCTTGTTCGTGCAGAAAGATAGACGGCCGACGGGCGACGGGTGACGGGTAGAGAGCCCGTGAAGTTCCGGGACCCACACCACCTTGAAAGAATTGTCGCTACTCCTCGCTGTACTCGTTGCCGCCGCACAGCAAATCGAGATACCTCCACCGCCGCGCGGATACGGCACGTCGGCGGCTGAAGTCGTCGTCGACGCGGCTGGAGTCCTGGATGCCGCCGTCATCGACCGCCTCAACCGGATTGCCTTCGAGGTTCGCTCGAAGACCGGTGGCGAAATGGCGATTGTCACGCTGCCGGACCTTCGTGGCCGCGATGTCGCCGACGTCGCCCTCCGGATCGGTCGTGCCTGGGGCGTGGGCGCGGCCGCCGGCGTCGGGGACCGAGCCAGGAATGCCGGCGTGGTCATCCTCCTCGTTCCGAAGGAAACTTCGAGCGATGGGCGCGGCCATATTCGCATCGAAACGGGCCGCGGCGTCGAGGGCTTCGTGCCCGATGCCGTGGCTGGTGACATCCAGCGTGCCGCGACTCCGCTGTTTCAGCAGCAGGATTACGGCGGCGGTCTATTGCTCATCACGTCCGCGCTCGCCGACCGGTACGCGCGCGAGTTCGGCATCACGCTGGACACGGCGCTCATTCCCCGGCAGCAGTTCCGCGAGCCTGTATCGCAGCCGGTTTCCGGCGCGCCGTCTTTCGGCGCGTTCCTCTTCCTGCTGTTTGTCGTTTTCCTCATTCTCTCGGGACTCAGCCGGTCAGGGCGCCGCCGCGGTGGCGGAGGAAGCGGCTGCCTGAACCTGCTGTGGGCGCTGTCGGTGGCGCAGTCACATGGTCGAAGCGGGCGCTGGTCCGGCGGCGGATTCGGTGGGGGGAGTTTTGGCGGCGGCGGTGGCTTTGGCGGATTTGGCGGCGGGGGCGGTTTCAGCGGCGGCGGCTCGAGCGGGAGCTGGTAACCACATGGCGACAATGACTCTCGAGGAACTCGTCAGGCAGCTCGCGCTGGCACACGGCGACGGGTTGCGCTGCGTCGCGTTGTACGGCTCGACGGCACGGGGTGAGCGGGTGTCACGAAAGCCCGACCTGAACGTGCTGGTGCTCGTCGACGCGATCGACATGGAGCACCTGCGCCGGGAAGCCTCGGTGGCTCGCGCATGGCGGGAGTCCGGCCATCCGCCGCCGCTGACGCTGACGGTGGCCGAGTGGCGGACGTCGTCGGACATTTTTCCGATGGAGTACGCCGATATCCTCGCCCACAACCGGGTTCTCCATGGTGCGTTTCCGGGCGAACGCCCGAGTGTCAGACGTGAGGATCTCCGCCTGCAGCTCGAGCATGAAACGCTGAGCAAGCTGTTCCGGTTGCGTCACGCGGTTCTGGCATCGGGAGCGGAGCCGAAGGGATTGCTCGACATGATCGAGGAGAGCGCATCGTCGATCATGGCCCTGTTGCGATCCACCCTCCGGCTGGCAGGCGAAGAGCCGCCGGCGGAGTCGTCCGCCGTGCTCGATCGCATCGAAGTCATCACCGGCATCAAGGTCGGCACGTTCCGGCGCATGCTCGGTCACTCCCGGGGTGACGCCGTCATCAAGGAGGCCGATGCGGCGTCGGTCTCCGCGAACTACCTGGCGAGTGTGGCCGAGCTTGTTCGATGGGTTGACGCGCAGAGTCCACCCTAGACCGGTGTACTAACCGGCCGTCTCCGACGGCCATGATATGCAGTCGCACGAGACGTCCGACTCTTACAACACCAAGGAGCAAGCAATGCGTGGTCTACTGGCGGTCGCCCTGGTTGCGTTCGGTGCCACCGGTTGCGGCTACAACACCATCCAGACGAACGACGAAGCGGCGAACGCGGCCAAGCAGCAGATCGAGGTTCAACTGCAGCGTCGCGCCGACCTTGTTGGCAACCTCGTCGAGACAGTGAAGGGACAGGCGCAGCAGGAACTGGAAGTGTTCACTCAGGTCGCCCGGGCACGCGCCGGGTTGACGAACGCCATCGCCAGCGGGGATCCGCAGCAGATGGCGAATGCGAACGAGCAGCTTACAACGGCCGTTCGCAGTCTCAATATCCAGGTCGAAGCGTATCCCCAGATCAAGTCGGACCAGGCCTTCCTTCGTCTGCAGGACGAGCTGACCGGAACTGAGAACAGGATTGCGGTGGCACGGACCGACTACAACGAAGCGGTCCAGAGGCACAACACCTACATCCGGCGTTTTCCGGTCGTGATTACGGCCAAGATCATCGGAGCGAAGCCGCGCGAGTACTTCGAGGTAACGGACGCCGCGAATCGGGAAGCGCCGAAGGTGGACTTCAAGAAGTAGTCGTGACCGCCATGGAAGCGGGAAGGGTTGGGGCGACGGTAACCTCAGTCGAACCAACCCTTTTCGCATGAGCCCTGCGCCGGTACAGGCTTGCCTCCTCAACGCGGTCTCCGTATTACTGCTCTCATGCTTCGCGGACGCAGCCTTCGAGTAACCGGCATCCCGGTACTTGCCCTGACGTTGTTCAGCTCGTGCTACCGGTATGTGCCGACGACCACGGAAAATCTCGTCGTGGGCAGCTCCTATCGCGGCCACCTGACGCCGGAAGGGTCGCAGCGCGTGGCACCGGTGGTGGGCGAAAATGTGGCGCGATTCGACGGCCGGATCGTTTCGGTGCTCGACACGGCGTACCTGGTCGCCATGAGCGCTACACTCAAGCGGACTGAAGCGCGGCAGACTGTATGGACCGGCGAGCAGCTCGTGATCCCCCGGTCCGCGGTGAACCGTTTCGAGCTGCGGGAACTTGATCGACCGAGGACATTACGGGCTGCGGCGCTTTATACGCTCGGCATCGCCACGTTGGGAGTGCTGGTGTTTTCGATCAAGTCGTTGGCCGACGGTAGTGGCACGGTGAATCCCCAGCCGCCACCGCCCTGAGCCGGTTCGCGTTCCAAAACAGGCCCATCGGCACTCGGTGACGGGTCGTCCGCCGCGGATCCATACCGTGATGGACGAGGGACGACACGAGGACGCGACGTGCGCTCCGATTGACACTCCGCGTGCGGCTTTCTTAAACTTGGCCCGGTCGTGCAACCGATATAGGGGCCGTACGCAGACACCTTTGAGCGTCGCGCGGCGAGTGATCGCCGCCGCAGTATCGAGCGGGCAAGCGCCGCCGTCGAGCGCGACCGACGGGCGGCGGCGCCACTGCGCACTCCCCCCCGCACGCGACATGCGCCGGACTCCGGTTGCACCCATGCCCCGCGCTCAGGGAGCGACTTCGCGCTCATCACGAGGCATCATCACCCCGGCAGACCACACCCCCAGGAGGTTCCTGCCCATGAAACACCTGAGTCGTCTGTTCACCGTGCTCCTCGCCGTTCTGGTCACGGCCCCGGGAGCACTTGCCCAGCAGGGCGCCACGGTGACCGGCAGGGTCACTGGTGAAGGCGGCGCCCCTGTCCCCTTCGCCAGCGTCGTGCTGGTGGGGATGGGACTCGGCGCCAGCACGCGCGAGGACGGCGTCTACTCGATCAACGTCCCCGCCGCGCGCGTTACCAACCAGCGCGTGGACGTCACCGTCCGCGCCATCGGCTTCCAGTCGGCCACCCAGCAGGTCACGCTCTCGTCAGGCACCGTGACCGTGAACTTCTCGCTCACGGCAAACCCACTCCGGCTGGGTGAGATTGTCGTCACCGGCGCCGGCACCGCCAGCTCCATCGAGCGACTCGGCGCGGTGGTGAGCTCGGTCAAGAGCGAGGAAATCGTCAAGTCGAACGAATTGAACGCGGTGCAGGCACTGGCCGCCAAGGCGCCCGGCGTCGTCGTCACGTCGTCGTCAGGCGAGGCAGGTGCATCCAGCTTCATCCTCATCCGCGGACAGAAGTCGATCGAGGGCACCTCGCAACCGATCTTCGTGGTGGACGGCGTCCCGGTGGACAACTCGACCATCGTCACCACCGAGCCCACCGCCGGCACGCAGGCCATGAACCGGATGTCCGACCTGAATCCCGCCGACATCGAGTCGGTCGAGATCCTGAAAGGGGCCGCGGCGGCGGCCATCTATGGAGCGCGCGCCGGGGCGGGCGTGGTCCTGATCACCACGAAGCGCGGGCAGGCCGGCGCGCCCAAGTGGAACTACCGTGTCAGCTACTCGCAGGACGAGGTGAACACCGACTATCCGCTGCAGACGAAGTACGGGCAGGGCACGGGGGGCGAGTCGGACACGTGTGACGGGCCCGGTTGCCGGCTCACAGGGTCCTCATTCGGTCCGCTGCTGGCTCCGGGAACCCCCACGTTCAATCACTTCAAGGAGATGTTCGAGTCGGGGAGCACGATCGACAACTCACTGAGCCTGTCGGGCGGCACCGAGCGGTCGTCCTTCTACCTCTCCCTGGGCCACACCAACCAGGACGGATACATCGTCGGACCGAACGACGAGTACAACCGCACCACCGCGCTGGTGAAGGGGAACCTGGAGCTGAACGAGAAGCTCCGCATCGGCGCCACGGTGAACTTCGCCGACACGCACGGCGGGTTCATCCAGAAGGGGTCGAACATCTCGGGCCTGATGCTGGGTGCACTGCGGTCCCCGCCGGAATTCGACAATCGCAACTACATCGACGAGGCCACCGGGCTGCACCGCTCCTACCGGTATCCGCAGCCGACCGCGACATCGCAGTATGAGACCCGCGCGTACGACAATCCGTTCTTCGTCGTCCACGAGCTGAAGAACACGAGCGATGTGGGACGGTCGTTCGGGAACGTCAACATCGACTACAATCCGCTGTCGTGGCTGACGGTGAAGTACACGTTAGGCGCCGACTACAGCTCGGACGCGCGCATCGAGGGCCTGCCCCCGTCCAATTCGACGGAGCCGACGGGCCTGATCGATCGGGCCAACTACACGGTCCTGCAGGTGGACCACAACCTCATCCTGCAGGCCCTGAAGGACTGGAACGACTGGACCAAGACGTCCCTGACGGTTGGCCAGAACCTCAACAGCCGGAAATACGAGCAGCTGCAGGTGCGCGGGCGCGGCTTCATCTCCCCGGACCTGTTCCAGCTCAGCAACACCATCTCGAGCAACCTGCTCCCGCTCGACTACGAGTCGCTGGTGCACCTCGAGGCGTATTTCTTCGAGGGCAAGCTCGACCTGTGGGACCAGGTCTACCTGACCGCCGGCGCCCGCAACGATGCGTCGTCCACGTTCGGGGAGTCGGTCCGCCGCAACTGGTTCCCCAAGGCGAGCGCCGCCTGGGAAGCCTCGAAATACCTCGGCATCCGCAGCGGTCAGGGCGCCCTCAGCTACCTGAAGCTCCGGGCCGCCTACGGCCAGACCGGACGTGAACCGGCGCCGTACCAGGTGTTCAGTGGCTATACCGTCGGAACGTTCGGCGACGGCTGGACAACCGGACTCAATGTCTCACAGGCGGGGAACGCCGGCATCTTCATCGCTCCAGCCAAGGGACAGAACGCACTCAAGCCGGAGCGGAACAAGGAGCTCGAGGCGGGCGTCGACCTGGCGTTCTTCGATTCGAAGGTGGACCTCGGCTTCACGATCTACGACGCCAAGTCGACCGACGTCATCCTGTCGCTGCCCGTGCCGCCCTCGACGGGATATTTCAGCCAGGTCCAGAACGCCGCCGAGATCACGAACAAGGGCATGGAGCTGGCGATCAACTGGCGCGCGCTGACGACGCCGTCGGTGACCTGGACCGTCGGCGCACAGTACGCCAGGAACAAGAACAAGGTCACCGACCTGCGCGGCGCCGAAGAGTTCTATCTCGGCGGCACGTTCAACGGCGGCATCAAGGAAGGCTACGCGCACGGGGTCTTCATCGACTGGGACTTCGCCCGCTGCCGGTACTCGTTAGGGGACCAGAACGTGGTCGACGGGTTCGATGTCAACGCGTTCTGCACGGCGAACAACGCGCCCGACGGCGCGATGTACATCGGGGATGACGGCTATCCGGTCTTCGATCCCACCCCCCACGTCGTGGGT
>DAIUET010000191.1:0-6355 GCA_036845045.1 Gemmatimonadaceae bacterium
CGGAGCAGTTGTCGATCATCGGCGTGCAGTTGTACACCGTGCGCCGCGCCATGCAGGACAGCGTGGAACGCACGCTCGAGCAGGTCGCCCGCATCGGCTACAAGGAAGTGGAGTTCGCCGGGTATTTCGGTCGCTCGGCGAAGGACATCCGCACCCTCCTCGACGCCAACGGACTCACCGCCCCTTCGGCACACTCGGCCGACCTGAATTCGATCCGCAACCGGTTCGCGCAGGTCCTCGACGATGCGGCGACGGTAGGACATCGCTACGTGATCTGCGCTTCATTGCCGCGGTCGGAGCAGACCGAGGACGGCTACAAACGCATCGCGGCCGAGTTCAACCGCGCCGGCGAGCAGGCGGCGAAGTCAGGGATCATGGTCGGCTTCCACAACCACGACGGCGAGTTTGCGCCGTCCGGCAGCACGACCGGCTACGACATCCTCCTGGCCGAGTGTGATCCGAAGCTCGTGACAATGCAGATGGACCTCTTCTGGACGGTAAAAGCGGGCAAGGACCCACTGGCCTACTTCGCGAAGCACCCCGGCCGGTTCAGCAGCGTGCACGTCAAGGACATGGCCGCGGGCGGAACGATGGTCGACGTCGGCGCCGGTCAACTGCCGTTCGCCAGGTACTTCGCTCAGTCCAAACAGGCTGGGATCAGGCACTACTTCGTGGAGCACGACTCACCCGCCGATCCCATGGCGAGTATCGCGGCAAGTTACCGGTACCTGAGTGCGCTGAAGTACTGAACGAGATCAGAGGTCAGAGGTCAGAGTAGTCTCTGACAGGACGCGATCCAGCGTCGCTGAAAGCTGCTCGGCATCCTTCTCGTCAAAACAGAGCGGTGGCTTGATCTTGAGGACGTTGTGGTCCGGCCCATCGGTGCTCAGCAGCACGCCCAGTTCACGCATCCGGTTGGCGACAAGACCGGCCTCGCGTCCCGCAGGTGTCCGCTGCTCCCGGTCGGTCACGAGCTCCACGCCGATGAACAGGCCGTGACCGCGCACGTCACCGATGAGGGGGTGGTGTCCGGCCACTTCGCGCAGCCGCTGCATGAGGTGATTGCCGGTCGCCAGGGCCCGCTCCCGCAACCCTTCGCGCTGGATCACGGCGAGCACTTCCCGCCCGATCACGCACGACACCGGGTTGCCGCCGAACGTGTTGAAGTACTCCATGCCGTTGGCGAAGCGGGCGGCGACGTCGGGCGTCGTTACCACGGCGCCTAACGGGTGGCCGTTGCCGAGCGGTTTGCCCATGGTCACGATGTCGGGCACGACGCCGTGTGCCTCAAAGGCCCACCAGTGCCTGCCGACCCGGCCCAGCCCCACCTGCACCTCATCCGCGATGCAGAGACCGCCCGCCGCGCGCACGTGGCGATACGCCTCGCGCAGATAACCGTCGGGCAACGGAACCTGGCCGCCGCAGGAGAGGATCGACTCGCAGAGAAAGGCCGCCGGACGACGACCGGCCTGACGGATCAGCCGTACTGCCTGGCGGACCGCCTGGGCATACTTCATTCCGGCGCGGGTGTCGTCCTCGCGGAACGGCCCGCGATACGTGTCGGGCATCGGCACGGTATGCACCCAGGACGGCGCGCCGGAACCACCCGGTCCCCTGAACTTGTACGGACTCACCTCGACCAGCGTCGTCGTATTGCCGTGGTACCCGCTGTCGACGACGATCATGTCACGTTCGCCTGCATACGTGCGCGCCATGCGGATCGCCAGTTCGTTGGCCTCGCTCCCCGAGTTGACGAAGTAGCACACGCGGAGCGGTTCAGGCAGCGTCGCTGTCAGCCGCTCGGCGTAGTCGAGCATGGCCTCGTGCAGGTACCGCGTGTTGGTGTTGAGCGCCGCCATCTGCCGCTCGCCGGCGCGAACGACGTCCGGGTGCGCGTGCCCGACGTGCGCCACGTTGTTGACGGCATCGAGGTAACGCCGGCCATCGGCGTCGATGAGGTACTGAAGGACGCCGCGCACGACATGCAACGGCTTCCGGTAGGAGACGCTGAGCGACGGCCCGATACGCTGCTCCCGGCGCTCCAGCAGCGCCTCGATTCCCGGCGGACGCGACGCCCGCGCCGACGCATCGAGCCCGAGCAGGGGGGATGGATCCGGCGACACACTGAGCATCGCCGACCGCTCGTTGGGTCGAGCGACGCCCTGGAAGTCGCCGCGGCGGTCGAACAGGTCGCAGACGACCTGGACGTGCACATGCGGCCACCACCCGCCGTTCTCCTCGATCTCGCCGAGCCAGCCGAGTGGGTCGCCCGCGTCCACATGCCGGCCCACCTGGAACTGGTCCAGTGTTGTCCGACTCAGGTGTCCATAGAGCGTCCAGAACACCGGGCGATCATCGGTCGCCGGGTGCTCGAGGATGATGGTCGGGCCGTAATCACCAGGCGCGTCGTTGTCGCGCAGGCTGTGAACGATACCTGCCAGCGGTGCGTGAATCGGGGTGCCGGGAGGTGCGCCGAGATCGACGCCGATATGAACCGTGCGCCATTCCGGTCCGTCGTTGCCTTCGACCCGGAACAGGTCCGTCGTGTAAATCGCACGCACTTCGTCGTAGCGGCCGATACCCACGCGAGCCCGTGAGGACGCCAGTTCGTCGTCAACGAGCTGCGAGAAACGCCGCTGGTTCCGCCAGTCGTCGATCGAACCGATCGTGCTGCTGGAGACGCTGAAGTCATGCACGTGGCAGGCGCCGGGCTGGAGCGGAGCACCGAGGATCGGCGCGAACTCGTTCGTGTGCCCGGTCAGCCACTTCGTGACAGCAATTGACGACGGGCACGGCGCGAGTCCGCAGGCGTCGCGGAACCGGTATTCCGCCAGTCGAGCGTGCGTCTCGTCGAGCTGCCCGAGCAGCCGCGAGACCCCGGTGGCGCTCACCTGGAGGTACGCATTGTCCGGCGACATCGCCGCCTGCAGGGCGGAGTTCACGAGGCTGACGGCGAGTCGCGTTCGGGCCAGCGGGAAGAGGAGCGCCAGCTCCTGGTCGGTGAGCGGATGTGCCTCGTGATAGCCTGCCACGACGTGCGTTGCCGCGGTAACCGGGTCGGGCTTCCCCAGCATCGTGTACGCGATCGCAATGGCGAGGTCACAGGCCGGGTGTGAATACAGCAGGTCGCCGAAGTCGATGATCCCCGACGGCACAGCCGCGCCGTCGGCGCCCACCGTGACGAGCAGGTTGTAGTCGTTGGCGTCGTTATGCACGATCGCGCGGCGGGTCGCGTCGAGCGCGGGCCGTACCTCGCGGATAAACTCCCCGAGGATCCGTTCGACACGGGCGCGCTGCCCCGGATCGCCCACGTGCTGCAATTGGTCGGCGATCCACTCCGGGGCGCCCAGGTCCCACTTGAGCGCTCGCTCGGCAGCGGGGTGCCTGAACGTGGAGAGCCCCTGCGCGACCAGCCCTAACGAATGGCCGACCGCGCGCAGGAGCGCCGATACGTGGGGCGAAACCTCGGCCAGCGGCCGGCCCGGGAGCCACGTCAGCAGCCGGGCGGTGTGTCCTTCACCCCCCACGCTGTGGGCGACCACCGGGCTGCCATCGACGGCGGGAACGATCCGCGGCACGGGCAGTGAAGGACCACAGGCGGCAAGATGCTCCAGTGCCGAGACCTGAAGTTCGATCGAGGCCGCACTCTCGAGAGGTGACGCCACCTTGAGAACGAACTCCCGGCCATCGGCTGTGTACACGTGAAAATTGCGGTCGCGCTCGCCGGGCAGGGGGCGCACGGTTCCGTGCACGTTCCAGTGCGTGGCGAGGATGTCGGTCGCGTCAGCGTCCGACACGGCGGGAAGGGGATGGGTCAGCGCTGGCATGCCGTAAAACTAAGGAATCAATGCTGTTGGCACGCTTGCGAGGTGATGGGTTTGACCGGATCATCCCACGACGCCGGCCGGCGTCCTTTCGCGGAGAGTGCGATGCATCGATGGAACCGCATGGCTGTCCTGGCGTTGCTCATCGGAATGCCGGGGTGCATGAAATGGAAGCAGGTCCCCATCCCCGCTCCACCCGCGCCGCCGAACGTCGTTGCCAACCTCTCGCGCGTCCGGCTCAATACCGGCCAGGCGGTGGAATTCGTGACCCTGGTCGTCGCTACCGACTCCATCTTCGGCGTGAGGAACAACCTGGCCCGCACGCGCCTGACGATCTCGCACGACCAGGTTCGGCGCATCGAGGTGCGCCACAAGGATCCGGTACGGACCTTCGCCCTGCTCGGCGCAGTCGGCGCATTTCTTTACTGGTCGGGCGCTCTGGGCCTGGGCCCCAACCGTTAGCGGGATTCGCCGGCAGGCGTTGTTCGCGGCCGGATCTTTCCCACAATTGCCGTCACGTTGTCGGTCCCGCCGCGTTCGAGCGCGAGGCCGACCAGCGCGCGAACGTTTTCCTCGGAGGATTCATCGCGGGAAAGCCGTTCCCGGATCTCGTCGTCGCTCACGTGCTTGGTCAATCCGTCGCTGCAGACCAGGGTGATGTCCTGACGGGTGATGTCCGTCAGCGTTATCTGCGGGACCATTTCATCGTTGCCAACGGCGCTCCACAGCACGTGCTTGAGCCGCGATGCCTCGGGGCTTCCGGGCTTGATGGCACCGGATTCCAGCATCAGTTGCTCGTACGTCTGGTCGGCCGTGAAGCGCGTCAACACGCCATCGCGGAGCCGGTACATCCGGCTGTCGCCCACGTGCACGATGAAGGCGCGCGGCCAAAACGCGGCGAACATGGTGAGGGTTGTCGCGGGCTTGCCGCCTCCCTCCTTGCCCATGTCCACCAGCGCGGCATGCGCGCGCATCACGGCATCGCGGAGATCGTCGGACGTTTTCTCCTGCTGCGTGAGCACAAGCTCCGAACAGATCTCGGTGGCGTGCAGCAGGTGGCCGGCGAGCGTCGACACGGCCAGCGCGCTGCCGTCACCGGCGCTGGAGAGGCCGCCGACCCCGTCGGCGACGAGGAAGAGGAACCCACGGGACTCGGTTTCCTGGATCCCGATGCCACCCGGTATCGACGTGTGGTGGACACGAAGGTTCCGGTGGAAACTGGCGATGAGGAAATGATCGTTGTTCGTCGGGCGGACGCGTCCGCGATCCGTCATCCCGAACGTATCAATCTCCGACATCGCCGGCCTGGGCACGATGCGCGTCTCGTCGATGGTGGTCGGACTGGATTCCTTGCCCCGCATGGCTTTATACGAATGCCGGTGGCTTAGCGTGGCAAGGGTGCTTCCGGAGGAAAGTGAAAACAGGAGTCAGGTCTGACCTCTGACCTCTGACCTCATACCGAAACAGGGACTCCCGGACTAGCGTACTCGTTGATATGCGACTCCTCGAGGCCGTTCGCCTGGCACTGGCCCAGATCCGCGTCCAGAAGCTCAAGAGCTTCTTCACGCTCATCGGGGTGACGATCGGCGTCATGTTCCTGATCGCGGTGGTCTCGATCGTCGAGGGCATGGGGCGCTACATGGAGGAAGACCTCGTTGGCAAGATCATCGCCAAAGGGAGCTTCGAGGTCCGCTTCCGCCCGAACATCAACATTGGAGACGTCGACGAGTCCGAGTGGCGCTCCTGGCGCAACCGGCCGCGCATCACCGAGGACGACGTCGGCCCCGTCGCTGAAGTCCTCGCGCCCGGCACTCGATGGGCCATCCTCGGCTACGACCAGCTCACGGCTGAATCCCGTTATGCCCGCCCGAGACGCGTGGAAGTGAATTGCGTGTCGGAGCAATGGTTCGCCATCAAGAACATGGGCCTGCAGGCCGGGCGCCTGCCCACGGCGCAGGAGTACGAGCTGGGGACGCCGGTCGTCGTCATCGGCGAGGACGTGAAGACCCACTACTTCCCGGGGCTCGATCCGCTGGGTCGGGAACTCCGGATCGGGGGCCTGCCGTACGAGATCATCGGCATTGCCGAGAAGCAGGGGAGCATCTTCGGCATCTCGGCCGACAAGTTCGTCGTCGTGCCGTATCAGTCGCCGGCCCACCGCCTCGTCAACCGGTTCAAGGTCATCGACGCGATCATCGTGAAGTCCGAGAACGAGACGGCGATGAAGGCGGACATGGAGGAGGTGCGCGAACTGATGCGGGCCCGGCACAAGCTGCGTCCGGCCCAGCGGGACGACTTTACGCTCGAGACTTCCGATTCGGCGCTGGCTTTCTGGAAGAAGATCCAGGGGTACATGGTCATCGCGGGGATCGCCTTGCCGGCCATCGGCCTGCTGGTCGGTGCGATCGTGATCATGAACATCATGCTCGTCGCGGTGGCCGAGCGCACCCATGAAATCGGGATTCGCAAGGCGTTGGGCGCGCGGCGCACCGACATCCTGCGCCAGTTCCTCGTGGAGTCCACGACGCTCA
>DAIUET010000192.1:0-6321 GCA_036845045.1 Gemmatimonadaceae bacterium
AAAGAAGAGCTCGACGAAAGTGAAAAAAAAAAAAAAAGACGAGGAGACCGGGATGGCAGTCATGCGAACGGTGAAAAACGAGTCGGAAGGCAACCGGTCAAGCTGAGTTCCGTCAGCGGCCAGCGGAAGCGCCCTGGCTACTGGCGGCCATGGCGGGGCCGCCAGCACTGTAGCGCCATGGCAGATCCTGTCAGCCGCCCCGCCCGGCTTCTCGCGCTCGATGTCTTCCGGGGTCTCACGGTGGCGGGGATGCTGCTCGTCAACCAGCCGGGTGACTGGGGTGCCATCTATCCGCCGCTGGCCCATGCAGCGTGGCATGGCTGGACGCCGACGGACCTGATCTTCCCGTTCTTTCTTTTTATCGTCGGCGTCACGACGCACCTGTCCATGGAGGCGCGGCGTCGCCGCGGAGACAGCGAGCGCGCGATCGTCGGTCAGATCGTGCGCCGTAGCGTCGCCATCGTGCTGTGCGGACTGTTGCTCGCGTCCTTCCCCTGGTGGCCGCTCGAACGCATCACGACCATGCGGTTTCCCGGCGTGCTGCAGCGTATTGGCGTTGCCTATCTCTTCGGGGCCCTGCTGACGCGTCGCGGGTCGCTCAACATCCAGGTGCTGCTCCTCGTGGCACTGCTTTATGGCTACTGGTTCGCCATGACGCTGTTGCCGGTGCCGGGTACGGGCGCGATGGGGCAACTGGTGCTCGACGACCCGTCAGCGTCGCTCGCCGCATGGCTGGACCGCGAAGTCTTCGGTTCTCATCTCTGGCGCAGTTCGCGCACCTGGGATCCGGAAGGTCTGTTGTCGACGATCCCGGCGATCGGGACCGTCATGCTCGGTGTGTTTACCGGGCGCTGGATTGGCCGCAGCGGAACGATCCAGGAGCGACTCGTTGGGCTGTTCGGCGCTGGCGCGCTGGCGACGATGGCGGGACTCATGTGGAACTGGTCGTTCCCGATCAACAAGAACCTGTGGACGAGCAGCTACGTGCTGTTTACTGCGGGCGTCGCGGCCATTGCGCTCGCCACGTGCATCTGGCTGATCGACGTCGCCGGCGTAAAGTGGTGGACGATGCCGTTCACCTGGTTCGGGCGGAATCCGTTGTTCGCCTTTCTCGGTACCGGCCTGATGTCGCGATCGATCTATTCACTCATCCGGATAGATCGGCCGGGCGGCACGTCGCCTTCGTTGCAGAGGGTGGTCTACGAGAATGCGTACGCGTCGTGGCTCTCGCCGAAGGACGCCTCCCTGCTCTTCGCGTTGAGTTATGTCGCGTTGTGGGCCGCCATCCTCTGGTGGCTTGACCGGCGACGGTGGTACTGGAAGGTCTGATACCTCCGGCCCTGTTCGAACCACGGTTGGCGTCTCCGGCTGAGGAACGGGGGATCTGGGGCAAGGATCCCGCTGGCCGGTCCGAGGTCGCGCCCCTAAGCTTTCCCCTACCCATGGAAATCCGCGAGCAGCTTCAGCGCACGTTGGGCGGCGCGTACACCCTTGAACGTGAGCTGGGTGGCGGTGGCATGTCGCAGGTGTTTGTCGCAGACGAGACTTCTCTGGGCCGCAAGGTCGTGATCAAGGTGCTGCCCCCGGGCCGGACGGGGGACGTCGACATCGAACGGTTTAAGCGCGAGATCCAGGTCGCGGCTCGCCTGCAGCACGCCCACATCGTACCGGTGCTGACCGCCGGGGAGACGAACGGGTTGCCGTACTACACGATGCCGTTCGTGGATGGCGAGTCACTGCGTGCCAGGCTCGCGCGGCAGGGGCCACTGTCGGCGGGCGAGACGGTCAACATCCTCCGCGACGTGGCCCGGGCACTCGCCTACGCGCATGAGCGGGGCGTGGTGCACCGCGACATCAAGCCGGACAACGTGATGCTCGCCGGCGGGAGCGCGGTGGTGACCGACTTCGGGATCGCCAAGGCGATCAGCGCCTCGCGTACCGACACCCCCGACGCCACGCTGACCCAGGTGGGCACGTCGTTAGGTACTCCCGCGTACATGGCGCCGGAGCAGGCGGCGGGCGATCCGGCCACGGATCATCGGGCCGACCTCTATGCCTTCGGGTGCATGGCGTACGAGATGTTCACTGGCGAGCCGCCGTTCGTGGAGAAGTCGCCGCAGCAACTGCTGGCGGCGCACATGGCGAAGGAGGCCGAGCCGCTCGTGGCGCGACGGGCCGATGTGCCGGCGGCGCTGTCGGCGCTGGTGACGCAGTGCCTGGCCAAGGACCCGAGTGCACGCCCGGCGTCCGCTGTCGAAGTCACCCGGATCCTGGACACGACCAGCGCCGAGACCTACGGCGCCATACCGCCGATCCTGCTCGGCGGCCGGGACATGTTCGGTCGGACGCTGGCCATGTACGCAGTCGCATTCCTCGTCGTGGGCGGCACCGCCATGGCGGCCGTGTCGGCGATCGGACTTCCCAGCTGGGTCTTTCCTGGTGCGCTCATCGTGATGGCGCTCGGACTGCCGGTCATCCTGCTGACCGGTTACGTGCAGCGGGTTGTCCAGCGCGTGGCGGGAGCGACTCCCACCTACACGCCGGGAGGAACGCGCGCGGATCCCGCGCATGGTACCCTGGCCACGCTCGCGCTCAAAGCGAGTCCACACATGAGTTGGCGCCGGACGCAGATGGGCGGCATGTACGCCATGAGCGGGTTCGCGCTGCTGGTCGGCGTCTTCATGCTGCTCCGGGCGTTGGGCATCGGCCCGGCAGGGTCGCTCCTGGCGGCGGGCATGTTCGACGCGAAGGAACCGATCCTCGTCACCGATTTCTCGGTCACCAACGCCGATAGCGCGCTGGGCCAGGTCCTGAGCGACGCCACCAAGACGCAGCTGGCGCAATCGAACGTCATTACGCTCCTGCCGCAGGAGGGTATCGCGGCCGCACTCGCGCGCATGGAGCGCCCGCGCAATAGCACGCTCGACCTGACGCTGGCCCGCGAGCTGGCGAGTCGCAATGCCATCAATACGATCGTCGACGGCCACCTGACCGGGGTGGCCGGGGGCGGATACCTCGTCAGGCTGCGGCTGGTCACCGCGGACTCGCTGAAGGAACTGGCGTCCTTTCTCGAACCCGCGGACGACACCCGTGGCCTGATCGAGGCCGTCGACAAGCTGTCGCGTTCGTTGCGCGGCAGGATTGGCGAATCGCTCCGGAGCGTGAACGCGGCGCCTTCATTGGCTGAAGTCACGACAGCGTCCTTCGAGGCTCTGCGCAAGTACACGGAAGCGGACCGCGCCGAGGTGATCGATGGCGAGCGCCAGCGCGCGATCCGCCTGCTGCGAGAAGCGGTCGCCATTGACTCGACGTTTGCAGAGGCCTGGCGGCGGCTGGGAGTGATCCAGCAGAACGCCGGACAGCCCCGGGCCGTCACCGACTCGGCGTACCTCGCCGCGTACCGCCACCGCCATCGCACGTCGCCACGGGAGCGGGCGATGATCGAAGCGACCTACTTCTCCTCGACGGGACCGAATCGCGATCGCGCCAAGGGCATCCTGGCGTACGAGGAGATGCTCCGGTTAGGCGATTCGGCGCGGGCCGCCAACAACCTGGCCATCCGCCTGACGACGAGAAGGCAGTTCGCCCGCGCCGAGTCGCTGTATCGCGTGAGCGCCCGACTGCGGCCCGACCTGCAGCGGCTGTCGCTCCCCAACCTGCTGGTACCGCTGGTATGGCAACAGAAGTTCGCCGAGGCCGAATCGGTGCTGGCCCTCGCGCGGCCACGGTATCCCGAGAACGCAGCGGTGCGCCGCACGCACGTCCAGCTACTGTACTTGAAGGGTGATCTTCCGGGGTACCGCCGAGCGGTCGACAGCGTGCGGACACAAGGTGATTCACTCGACCGCGACTGGGGAAAACGTCGATACGCCGAGTTGTTGTTGCTGGACGGCCGTCTGAAGCAATTCACACGTCTGTGGGATGAGCTGGCCAACCGGGATCTCAGCAAGGCGGACGACCGACTCAATCGAGCCCTCGACATTCCCGCGTTCGCGCAGATGGATCTGTTGGGTCAGACCAAGGAGGCGGTCCGTGCGCTGGAGGTTGCAATCGCCGACGCGCAGGCTGAAATCCCCGCCGGCGGATGGCCGTACTTCCCGATCATCGACTTCTACTCGCTCGCGGACCAACCGGAGAAAGCGCGACAATGGCTCAATCGGTACGATGCCGAAGTCAAGGACACGTTCCTGTTGCGGCTCCAGCGCCCGGGCCGTTTGCGCGTCGGCGCTGAAGTACTCGTTGCCGAGGGCAAGGCGCTCGAGGCGGTCGATGGACTCCGGCGCTCGGAGATGTTGCCGGACGGACCGGTCGGAACCTGCGTCATCTGCGTTCCGATGTTCCTGTCCTTTGCGTTCGACAAGTCTGCGATGGCTGACTCGACCATCCACTACATGGAGCAGACACTCGCGACCTATGATGTAAACCGGATGCCCGACGTGCGCGATCCGATCCTCATTCCGTTCTTCAACCGGCGCCTCGGTGAGCTGTACGAGGCAAGGGGAAATCGCGTGAAAGCCGTCGACCATTACCGGAAGGTCATCGACCTCTGGAAGGATGCCGACCCGGAACTGCAGGTGATCGTGGCCGAGCTCCGGAGCCGGGTCCGGCGCCTGAGTGACACCGAGGGCGTGCCGCGTTAGGCACCGGACGCCCACCACGCCGGAGCCCCGGGAATGAACCGTCGCGCGCGGATGCCACAGGCGACCCGTCCCACGCGGCGCCCCCGGGCGATGCCCACCTGGCTCGAGCCGATGCTGGCGACCCTGACGCAGGATCGCTTCGACGGGCCGGAGTGGCTTTTCGAGCGGAAGTACGACGGGATCCGGCTCCTGGCCTTCAAGCAGGGTGACGCGGTACGACTGCTCTCCAGGAACCGGCTCGAGCAGAACATCCCCCGCCTGGCGGCGGCCATCGCGAAGCTCCCCGTTCGCGACGCCATCTTCGACGGCGAGCTCTCCTGGGATCGCCAGAGCGTCTACCACGTGTTCGATGTGCTGTGGCTCGACGGCCGGGAGGTGACGACCTTGCCGCTCGAAGAGCGTCGCGAGTTGCTGGCCCGCCTGCCGCTCGACGCGCCGCTGGCGCGCGTCGAGTCGCTCGAGGAGCCACGACCGTGGGAAAGTGCCTGCAAGGAGGGCTGGGAAGGCGTCATCGCCAAGCGACGCGGATCGCGGTACGAGCACCGGCGGTCGAAGGACTGGCTGAAGATGAAGTGCGAGATCACCGGGGACTTCGTCGTCGGTGGCTTCACGGATCCGCAGCGCACGCGGGTGGGGCTGGGCGCCCTTCTCGTCGGATATTACCGGGACGACGATTTCGTTTTCGCCGGGAAGGTCGGCACCGGGTTCGACCGGAACCTGCTCCTCGACCTGCGCGCCGAACTCGAGACCCTGGAGGTGCCCGAGCCTCCGTTTACGGTGACAAAGGGACTGCCGCGCCTTCGCGCCCACTGGGTCAGGCCGCGCGTCGTGATCACCGTCGCCTTCATCGAATGGACCGTGCATCGCAAGCTCCGGCATTCACGCTTGTTAGGCGTGCGCCCGGACCGGAAGGCGCGCGAGGTCACATGGCAACCGACGTGATCTCGCATCCGGAAAAGATCCTCTTTCCCGACGACGACATCACCAAGGGAGAGATGGCCGCGTACTACGAGAGGATCGCGCCGCTGATGGTGCCCCACCTGCGCGGCCGCCCGGTCACCATGGAACGCTTTCACCGCGGCATCGGGCAGGCTGGTTTCATCCAGAAGTCGATCGGCAAGGGCACGCCCGACTGGCTGGACCGCGTGCAGGTCCCGAAGAAGGGCGGCACGGTGACCCATCCGCTCATCAATGACGCACGGTCGCTGCTCTGGCTGGCCAACCAGAACTGCATAACGCCGCACGTGTGGGTGTCGCGCGTGCCCACCCTCGCACATCCCGACGTCTGCGTGTTCGACCTCGACCCGGCGGGTGACGATCCCGGCGCGGTCCGCACCGCGGCACTCGCCCTGCGCGACCTCCTGGCGGAACTCGGCCTGCCCAGCTGGATCAAGTCGACAGGATCCAAGGGCTTTCACCTCGCGGTGCCGCTGAACGGGAAGCACGACGCCGGCGAGGTCGCGACGTTCGCGCATGCCGTCGGCCGGCTCCTCGTGTCGAGGCACCCGCGCGAACTCACGCTCGAATTCAGCAAGGCAGATCGCGAGGGCCGGATCTACGTCGACACGGGGCGGAACCACCCGCCGGCCACCTTCGCCGCGCCATATGCGGTGCGCCCGCGACCCTCGGCCCCCGTCTCGGCGCCGTGCACGTGGGAGGAGATTGAGCGTGGCACGGTGGG
>DAIUET010000193.1:0-6271 GCA_036845045.1 Gemmatimonadaceae bacterium
CGTCCGACTCCACCCGTCAGTACAGCAAGCTCCTCACCGGCGTCCTCGGAGCCGGCGCCGGCGCCGGCGTCGGCGCGTACGTCGGTTCTCGCGTGAAGGTTGAGCGCTGGGTCAACGTTCCGTTGACCCGGCAGTTCTCCTTCAGGACCAACGGACGGGGCGGTTTCGGCCTGGCGATCGGAATCCGCTAGTCACCCGGCGGGTCGATCCAACGGTTGGGCGAAAGCCGGTGTCAGAATGTTCGCTCCCCTCAAACGTTCAGGGGGGCGCGACACCCGACCCCTTGAATCGTGCCAACCGACCTCCAGCTCCTGCAGGGCACGCTCGACCTGCTCGTCCTCAAGACGCTCACCTGGGGTCCCAGGCACGGCTACGCCGTCGCGCGTTGGATCCGTGAGACAACCAACGATGCCTTGCAGGTCGAGGACGGCGCACTGTACACCGCGTTACATCGGATGCAGAAGCGGTCCTGGGTGACCGCCGAATGGGGCATTTCCGAGAACAACCGGAAAGCCAGGTACTATCGATTGACTGCAACTGGCCGGCGTCAGCTGGCCGGTCAGACCGCGGCGTTCGAACGTTACGCCCAGGCGGTCTTCCGTATCCTCCGAACGGCCTGACCATGCCTCACGACCAGCGGCGCCCGGGGCGCCTCTTCGGGATCGACGACACCGCGTCGGGTGCCCAGCGCGGCATCGACGAGGAGATCCGGTTCCATTTCGACATGGCGGTTCAGGATCTCGTGGCCGGCGGCATGACACCGGACGAAGCGCGACGCGAGGCCGAGCGCCGCTTCGGTGACGTCGGCGTCGTCCGTGACCGTCTCGCCGACATCGACCGGCAACGTGTCGGCCAGGAACGGCGCGCCGAGTGGTGGTCGGACTTCTGGCAGGATCTCCGGTACGCCCTGCGCGGGATGCGGTTGCAGCCCGCGTTCGCGGCCGTGATCGTATTGGCCCTTGCCCTTGGTATCGGCGCCAATGCCACGATGTTCGGGATCGTGGACCGCCTGCTCTTCCGGCCGCCGGCGTACCTCATTGCGCCGGAGCGGACATTCCACCTCTACTTCCAGCGCGTCGTCGACGGCAGCGTCTTCACCGGCAACAGCGCGCAGTACCAGCGCCTGCTCGACATCGCCGGCTCGGCGACGACGACGGAAGTCATCGCCGGTTTCTCCACACGCCGGGCGGCCGTGGGCGTGGGCGACGACACGCGGGAACTGACGTTAGGCGCCATGAGCGCCTCGCTGTGGCAGATGTTCCACGCGCGGCCGGTGATCGGCCGGTTCTTCACCGCCGAGGAAGACCGCGACGGAGGCGGGTCGCGGGTGGTCGTGCTGTCGCACGGCTACTGGCAGTCGAGGTACGCGGGCTCCGACAGCGTCCTTGGCCGCACCATGCACATCGGCCCGTCCACCGGGACGATCATCGGCGTGGCCCCGGAGGGGTTCGCCGCCACGCAGATGCTTACGCCCAGCGCGTTCATCCCGCTCGCCGTCTCGGCCGCCGATGGCTTCGGTGAGATGTGGTCGCGATACCGGACCACGTACAACATCACCTGGCTCGAGATGTTCGCCCGCGCGAAGCCCGGGGTGTCCGTGGAGGCGCTCACCGCCGACCTGACCAATGCCTACCGGCGGAGCTACGAGAAGCAGGTCGCGCTGCAGCCGCGCACCACGCCGATCGACATCGCCCAGCCCCGGGTCGCGCTGTATCCGGTGTTCGAGGAACGCGGACCATCACCCAGCGCCGACACGAGGGTCGCGACCTGGCTCTTCGCCGTCGCGGTCGTCGTGCTGTTGATCGCCTGTGCCAACGTCGGGAACCTGCTGCTGGGACGGGCGCTGCGGCGGCACCGCGAGATCGCCGTCCGCCTCGCGTTAGGTATCAGCCGATCGAGGCTCGCCAGGCAGTTGCTGACGGAGAGCCTGCTGCTGGCCTTCGTGGGGGCGGTGGCCGGGCTCTTCGTCGCTCAGTTCGGCGGCCAGCTGCTTCGTGCCACGTTGATGCCGCAGGTCGAGTGGCAGAACGCGATCGCCGACCTGCGGATCCTGGTGTTTGCCGGCGCCACTGCACTGCTGGCGGGAATGCTCGCCGGCATTGCCCCGGTCCTGCAGGCCCGCCGCACCGACGTGGCATCGGCGCTCAAGGCGGGCGCCCGGGAGGGATATGCGCACCGCTCGCTGCTGCGGACATCGCTCCTCGTCCTGCAGGCGGCGCTTTCGGTGGTCCTTCTGGTCGGCGCAGGCCTGTTCGTGCGGAGCCTGCAGGGTATCAGCGCCGTCGATCCGGGATACGATGTCGACCGGCTCGTGTGGGTCGAGCCGCGCCTGCGCGGCACTGAGCTCGATTCGGCTCGTCTGAAGGTCCTTCAGCTCGGATTGCTCGACCGGGCGAAGCAACACCCCGGCGTCGAGAATGCGACGCTGGCCCTCACCATTCCGTTCAGTTCGACCTACAGCGATGACATCTACCTGCCCGGCGCCGATTCGGCCAGCAGGTTGGGCGACTTCATCATGCAGGGAGCATCGACCGGCTATTTCGCGGCGACCGGAACGCGCGTCCTGCGCGGCCGCGGGTTCACCGACGCCGACGACTCGGGCGCGCCACCGGTCGCGATCGTGAGTGAGTCGATGGCGCGCGGTTTGTGGCCGGGCCAGGACGCGATCGGCCAGTGCGTAAAGACCAGTGAGAGCACCAACCCATGCCGAACGGTGATCGGGGTCGCCGAGGACGTGAAGTTCGGCGGCTTCGGCAACGAATGGCAGCTGGTGTATTACCTGCCCGAGGCACAGATGGGCGGGAACTACTACTCGTTATTCGTTCGTGTCCGCGGGGATGCCGGGGCCGCGGTGCCAGGATTGCGTCGTGTCCTTCAGTCGATGATGCCCGGTTCCGGCTACGTGAACCTGAAGCCGCTGGCCGAGGTGGTGGAACCGTCCATGCGATCCTGGCAATTGGGCGCGACCATGTTCGCGACGTTCGGAGGCCTCGCGTTGCTCCTGGCCGCGCTCGGTCTCTACGGTGTTATCGCGCACAGCGTCGCCCAGCGCACGCATGAGATGGGAGTCCGCATCGCGCTCGGCGCCCGGGCCGCCGACGTGGCCCGTCTCGTGGTTCGTGAGAGTCTGGTCATCGTGTCCGTGGGCGTGGCCATCGGCATCGCGGCCGCGATCTTCGCCGGGCGGTGGATTTCGCCCCTGCTGTTCGACGTTTCCTATCGCGATCCGGTAGTGCTCATTGCGGTAGTCGCTACGCTGCTGGGCGTGTCACTGCTCGCCAGCTGGATTCCGGCGCTGCGCGCGTCGCGAGTCGATCCCGGGGAGGCGTTGCGCGCCGACTGACCAGGGTGGCGGGAAGGCGGCCCGGATAGATTTGCGGGCACGGTTCAAGCGCGTGCGCTGAGGCGCCAACTCCCCACCCACCCATCGCCATGGGACTCTTCGACAAAGCCGAGCCGGAACCCGCCCACGTGGCTGGCGTTAGGCTCCACTGCGAGATCTGCAAGCACGACCGCTTCCATCATCGAAATGCGCAGCTCCACGGCGCTGTCGCCTCGTTCTTCGACCTGGAATGGACCGGACCCCGGGCGGATTGCTACGTCTGCGCACAGTGCGGCTATATCCACTGGTTTCTTCCGATCTGAGTCATCGGCGCGGGGCCACGCAGCCGGTGGCGCGGGGCCAGCCGGCCGGTCAGGGGACCGTCGGGTTCTCCTGACGCTCGACGTCTGGTGCCGGGCGACGCTCGACGCGCCAGGGGGCCTGCGGCCACCGCATCCCTGACGTTCCGGGCCAACCAGGTGTCTTGCTCTTGCTGTCCAACTGCTCCCATTCTAGGGCGCCGCATTCCTTCAACGAGGTCTCCGATGGTCCGTCGCTTTTCTGCCCATTTCATTCGTGTGCTGTGCGTGTCGGCGGCTCTGCCGCTGGCGACGATCGCCCAGGACACACTGCCGGCTTCAACGTCTTCAGCGAAGAGGCCCCTTACCGTCGCCGACTACTCCCGCTGGCGGAACATCGAGGGGGCGTCCATCGCGCCCGACGGCAAGTGGGTGGCCTACACGCTTCGCTACAGCAATACGCTGCCGGTCGACTCCCGGCCGGCCCTCCGCATCCTCAACCTGGACACCAGCCAGGACGTCGAGGTGCCTAACGCGCACTCCGCGTCCTTCTCGGCCGATTCCCGGTGGATCGTGTACCAGATCGACTCGGTTCCGGCACGGGGCGGACGAGGCGGCGGCGCCCCTCCCGCCGCCGATTCGGGAGCGGTGGCGGCCACGCCGCCGACCGGCACGCCGGGCACGGCGCCGCCACAACAGGCGGGTGGGCGGGCCGGCACCGCGCCCACGGTGCCGCCACGGATGGAATTGCGCGAGCTGGCCACCGGACGGACGCAGTCGTGGCAACGGATGCAGTCGGGCGACTTCAACGTCAACGCGACCCACCTCATCCTGCGCCGTCGTGCCGCTGCCACTGGTGCCGGACGGGGAGCAGGCGCACCGGCGGCGCCGGCTGCTGCCGCGGCAAGTGCCGCCCGTGGCACCGACGCCGTGGTCCACGAGCTGTCGTCAGGCCGCTCGCTGTTCCTGGGCTGGGTGGGCGACATCTCCTTCAATCGCCAGGGGGACCTTCTCGCGTACACGGTGGACGCACAGGTCCGCGACGGAAACGGCCTGTTCCTGCTCGACCTGAGAAGCGGGCGTACCCACGTCCTCGACAATGACTCGCTGCTCTACAGCCGGCTCACCTGGAGTGACGATGGCAACCGCCTGGCGGTCCTGAAGGGGCGCCCGGTCGAGAAGATGCGCGAACGCGACAATGTCCTCCTCGCGCTGTCCAACCTGCGGACGCTGATCGATGACCCCGAAGTGACGCCGGTTCGTCTGGAACCGGCCAAAGCAGATGGCTTTCCGAAGGGCTTCGTCGTCAGCGAGCGGGCCCCGCTCGCCTTCAGCGAGGATGGCCGGCGGATCTTCCTCGGCATCATCCCCCAGACCTCGGCGCCCGACACCGCCCGGCGGCGCAGCACCGACTCCATCGCCGACGTCGATGTGTGGCGCACCGACGACGACCGGATCCAGTCGGTTCAGATGATCCGCGCGGAGCTGGACCGGAACTTCACGTTCCGCCAGGCCTTCGACGTCACCGATGGCCGCTACATCACCCTCACGGACTCGGCGATGCGTGAGGTGGAGATCTCCCTCGACGGGCGCTGGGCGGTGGGCCGCGACGTGCGCGCCTATATCTCCGACTACAAGCGCCCGGCAGCGGACTTTTACCGCGTCAACACCGCCACCGGCGAACGCACACTGATGATGAAAGGCCAGCTGACGGGCCAGCATGCGTTAGGCGTCTCTCCCGACGGGAAGCACTATCTCTACTGGAAGGACAATCGCTTCCACGCCTGGGACCTGGATGCCGGCACGACGCGGACGCTCGGAAACGGCACGAATGGCTTCCTCAATACCGAGTTCGATTATCCCGGCCCGAAGCCGGCGTATGGCGTCGTCGGGTACACACCCGACGGCAAGGGCGTGATCGTCGCGCAGCGTTACGACCTGGTGCTGATGCCGCTGGATGGGTCCGCACGGACGCGAAACCTCACGCTGGCCAGTGGCGCGCGCCGCGAACTGCGGTTCCGCCCCGTGCGCACCGAGCCCGTCGACTCGGCCGCGCCGCGGCGCGTCCGGTCCGGCCGGGAGATCGACGTGACGAAGCCGATCGTCCTGTCGGCGTACGGCGAGTACACGAAGAAGGCCGGCTTCTTCCGTCTCGAGAACGGCCAGCTGACGGAACTCGTGATCGACGACGCGGTGTTCAGCACACCGGTACGTGCCGGCAGGTCCGACCGCTACCTGTTCACGCGGCAGACATTCGTCGAGTTCCCCGACCTTCGCGTCTCGGGTCCGACGTTCGCCGATGCCCGCACGATCACGAACGCCAATCCGCAGCACGTGGAGTACATGTGGGGGCGGCGCGTGCTGTTTGACTACCGGAACCGGGACGGCGTGCGGCTGCAGGGCATTCTGGCGCTGCCTGACGACTACAAGCCCGGCGAGAAGCGCCCGATGATCGTGAGTTTCTACGAGAAGAACTCGCAGAACATGCACCGGTACACGCCGCCCTCGTTCGTGACCGGCATGGGCACGATCCCGGTCGAGGCCCTGAGCCGCGGCTACATCACCATGTACGCCGATATCCACTTCCGCACCGGCTCATCCCACAGCGACATGCTCGAGGGGGTCGAGGCGGCGACGCGGAAGGTGATCG